>NZ_BADY01000050.1:0-36149 GCF_000241185.1 Pseudoalteromonas sp. BSi20495 | reverse complement strand
GTATTTAGATAGTTACCTAACCAATTAAAGGCCAGCAGCTGCGCGAAGTGCTTCAGCTTTATCTGTACGTTCCCAAGGGAATTCGTCACGACCAAAGTGGCCGTAAGCCGCTGTAGGAAGGTAGATAGGGCGTTCTAAATCAAGCATTTGAATTAAGCCGTAAGGGCGCAGGTCAAAATGTTCACGAATAAGCTCGATTAAACGGCTTTCTTCTAGCTTGCTTGTACCAAACGTTTCAACGCTGATAGAAGTAGGCTCTGCAACACCAATTGCGTAAGAAACTTGTAGCTCACATTTGTCAGCAAGGCCAGCAGCAACAATGTTTTTAGCAACATAACGTGCAGCGTATGCAGCACTACGGTCAACTTTTGATGGATCTTTACCAGAGAAAGCACCACCACCGTGACGAGCCATACCACCGTATGTATCTACAATGATTTTACGACCTGTTAAACCACAATCGCCCATTGGTCCGCCAATTACAAAGCGACCTGTTGGGTTAATGAAAAACTTAGTCGCGCTTGTAATAAGTTCTGCAGGAAGTACCGGCTTGATGATTGTTTCCATCACCGCTTCTACTAAATCTTTTTGCGAAATGTCTTCGCTGTGCTGAGTAGAAAGCACTACAGCATCAATACCTACTGGCTTGCCGTTTTCGTATGCAAAAGTAACTTGAGATTTTGCATCTGGACGTAACCAGTTAAGCTCGCCGCTTTTACGAACTTGCGCTTGGCGCTGTACTAAACGGTGTGAGTAAGTAATTGGAGCAGGCATTAGTACTTCTGTTTCGTTACATGCGTAACCAAACATTAAGCCTTGGTCGCCAGCGCCTTGTTCTTCAGGGCTAGTACGGTCAACACCTTGGTTAATGTCTGGAGACTGTTTACCAATTGTGTTTAAAATTGCACATGAATCGGCATCAAAGCCCATGTCTGAATTTGTGTAGCCAATGTCACGAATTGTTTTACGTGTAATTTCTTCGATATCAACCCATGCGCTAGTCGTGATTTCACCACCAACCATAACCATACCGGTTTTCACGTACGTTTCACACGCTACGCGAGCATGAGAGTCTTGCTCTAGGATAGCATCAAGTACCGCATCAGAGATTTGATCGGCGATTTTATCCGGATGACCTTCAGAAACTGATTCAGAAGTAAATAAATGTTTTGCCATTGTATTTCTGCTCACAAATATTGCGCTTCACAAACGTCGGTATTAGCGCTAAAAAATTAAGGGGCGTATTTTATCGAAAACAAAACACCTTGCATAGTGTTTTTACGCCTAGACGTCTAAATAAAATTACGAATGTCGTTCTGGTCTTAAAAAATATTCATAATGCTCCCTTTTATGGGGTTTTTAATTGCACACCGCCCCCACAATAAGTAAGAATGGTCGGTATAACAGTATTCAATAAACTTGGATACATAAACGAATAATAAATACCCTTGCAAATACACATATAAAGGTAGGAGAATTCATGCCATCTCGCAAAGAACTTGCAAATGCTATTCGCGTCTTGTCAATGGACGCAGTACAAAAGGCCAAATCTGGTCACCCTGGAGCCCCTATGGGCATGGCTGATATCGCAGAAGTATTATGGCGCGATTATCTAAAACATAACCCAACGAATCCAGAGTGGGCTGACCGTGACAGATTTATTCTTTCAAACGGCCACGGTTCAATGCTTATCTATTCTCTATTGCACCTAAGTGGTTACGACTTACCACTGGACGAAATTAAAAACTTCCGTCAAATGCATTCTAAAACACCAGGTCACCCTGAATATGGCTATGCACCAGGAATCGAAACTACTACTGGTCCATTAGGTCAAGGGATCACAAATGCCGTAGGTATGGCAATTGCTGAAAAAGCACTTGCTGCACAGTTTAACCGTGAAGGTCACGATATTGTTGATCACTTTACCTATGCATTTATGGGCGATGGCTGCCTTATGGAAGGTATTTCTCATGAAGCAGGTTCACTTGCAGGCACATTAGGTCTGGGTAAACTTGTTGCATTTTGGGATGACAACGGCATTTCAATCGATGGCGAAGTAGAAGGTTGGTTTACAGATGATACACCAGCTCGCTTTAAAGCATACGGTTGGCATGTAATTAGTGGTGTTGATGGCCACGACAGTGATGCTGTAAGTGCTGCAATCGCAGAAGCAAAAAGCGTTACCGACAAGCCATCACTAATTTGTTGTAAAACAATTATTGGTTACGGCTCACCTAACAAATCAGGTAGCCATGATTGTCACGGTGCTCCACTAGGTGATGACGAAATTAAAGCATCTCGCGAATTTTTAGGTTGGACTGGCGATGCTTTCGAAATTCCTGATGATATTTACGCACAGTGGGATGGCAAAGAAAAAGGTCAACAGCTTGAATCAAGCTGGGACGAAAAATTTGCAGCATACGCAAAAGCATACCCAGAGCTTGCTGCTGAATACAAGCGTCGTATTAATAACGAACTTCCTGGCGATTGGGCTGAAAAATCTCAAGCATATATTGAGCAATTACAAGCAAACCCAGCAAACCCAGCGTCTCGTAAAGCATCGCAAAATGCATTAAATGCGTTTGGTCCGTTATTACCAGAATTTATGGGTGGCTCAGCCGATTTAGCTGGCTCAAACTTAACAATTTGGGATGGCTCTAAAGGTTTAACACGCGATGATGCAAGCGGTAACTACATTTATTACGGTGTGCGTGAGTTTGGTATGTCGGCAATTATGAATGGTATTGCGCTTCATAAAGGTTTTATTCCTTACGGTGCTACGTTCTTAATGTTTGTTGAATATGCAAAAAATGCCGTACGTATGGCTGCATTAATGAAGCAACCAAGCATTTTTGTATACACGCACGATTCAATTGGTTTAGGTGAAGATGGTCCAACTCACCAACCAGTAGAGCAAATTGCAAGCATGCGTTTAACGCCTAACTTATACAACTGGCGCCCATGTGACCAAGTTGAGTCGGCAATTGCATGGCAACAAGCTATTGAGCGTAAAGACGGTCCTACATCGTTAATCTTTACTCGCCAAGGTCTTGAGCAACAAGCGCGTGACGCACAGCAATTAGCAGATGTTAAAAAGGGTGGTTACATCCTTAGCTGTGACGGCAATCCAGAGATTATCTTTATTGCGACGGGTTCTGAAGTGCAACTAGCACAAGATTCAGCAACTGAGCTACGCAGCCAAGGTAAAAAGGTACGTGTTGTATCTATGCCATGTACTGATGCCTTTGAAGATCAAAGCGCAGAGTATAAAGAAAGCGTATTACCGGCATCTGTTACACGCCGCGTAGCAGTAGAAGCGGGTATTGCTGACTACTGGTACAAGTACGTAGGTCTAAATGGCGCAGTAGTAGGTATGACTACCTTTGGTGAGTCAGCGCCTGCAGGCGAGCTGTTTGAGCACTTTGGTTTTACAGTGGCAAACATTGTAAGCAAAGCAAACGAGCTTTTTTAATCGATTGCTTTAAAGATTAAAAGCCCGCCTTGTGTAAAACAGGGCGGGCTTTTTTGTTTGTAGGTCGTGCTTTAGCGCGTTATACCAATCTGCTTATATGTGGGGTCTATTTAACGTTAAGAAAATTACGCTAGAACTAGGCAAAAATTTTTGTATCTAGTTGTTCTAAATAAAAATTTTTAACGACGTAATAGTGCAATTTAATTTGTTAAATTGATCAAAGATTTATGCAGGTTGGTGTTAAAGGTAAATCAAAAATATGACGCCATAAATGACGACCTACAATGGAGCCAGAAAGATGTAATTCAACATTAAAATACTACGTTAAATTATTTTTGCTCTAATAAATAATTTAACGTAGTATTTTAACCCAGACTCATTTACAAGGAAGAAATATGTCTTGGTCTAAACTCAATAAAACTATCAATGCTCATTCTGTTATCCCACTTGACGCGCTTAGCTGTCGAGATTTTGGTGTGATGCTACCCGTTAATTTTCCATTTAATAAAGTTAAATTTACTTGCCAAGCACTTGCTATGCTATCGCAGCTCAATGACTATGATTTAAAAATGGTATGCGCCGATATTATTCAAATATGCGCGAACCCTAATGCTACAAACTCAATTAAGCATAGCCGTAACCCGCTGCGCCGTTTATGGCGAACAAAGTACCCATTTCGTAATTATCATTTTTTAATTGAATACTCACTTAAAAATAATTTTATCAATTTGGAAGATATACTTTTCGATAGGCAATTGCAGGGAGCTAAAAGTAACTTTGCTGCAGAGCGTACGATGCTTTATGAAGTGAAAAGGCTTAGTAATCATACTTATAATAAAGCCATGAAGAGGGAAGAGATAGAAGAAATACAAGGAGCGTGGGATGAAGACGTTACTCCAACGACTCGAGTCAATACACAACACGCAGCAGTCAATGGTATGCAAAATGAGCTTACCAAAGCTACATGGTTAATGGGCACCCACCTTGATAGAGCTTATGAGGGAGACGGTATTAAAGCTTATACGCTGTTTCATAACCCAACAGATCGACCAAAGCTAGATTTGGTGGAATGTGCGTTTGATAAACGCTTAGGTACTAAATCCCATAACGCTCAACATTTAGCAGCGGTGTTGGCACAAAATAACCAGCAAGGTAAGCAGGTTAAATGGTTAGCGCACAGCCAAGGCGCGATAATTTTTTGCGCAGCCCTGGAGCACTATCGTATATATTATGGTAAGTCACTTACAGGCCAACAATTAGCCGTGCATGGCTCAGGCTCAAATATCGAGCGTTTAAAACGCATTGCCCATAGTACCGGATTAAAAGTTGTTGCGGTGCGTAATAACCCCTATGATTTAGTACCTAATCTAGCTGGCCGTAATGACTTATCGTCAAGCAGTCTTGTCCGTTCGATGAAATTTAAAGGCTTAGTTACAGGTGATGATGCTGGTGCCAGCCCTCATACTTTACCATTTTTAGGTCTAGTCACTTACGCTGACCAACTGCAAATGCTTGGTTATAATGATAAGGCCGATGTAGTAAGAAAGTTTATTAAAACTCTACCTACTACGGATGCACGGTTATGATCAAATTAGCTAAGGCGTTTTATCGTGGTTTTATTGGTGGGCCCAATTTTGAAAATTGTGTTCACCATCGTCTTATTTTAGAAGACAGACTACTCACTCTCGATGTACCGGATAGCAATGTCGCAGCTGTACCGTCTACTATTGATATATCGTTTCCCTATAATTCAACAAGCTGGTTTAACCAACATAAAAAAAACTATTTACATCATGAATACGTGCATATGCTCACTGAAAATTGGATGTATTTACCACCAGTTAGTTATTTGCCCAGTAGTGAGTATGGCATGCTCAGTTGTCAGTTACGGATTAAACAAACCAATAAAATCAATGTGCTTGATATCAGCCAATTAAAACATTTTGTAATTGATGAGTACGATGACTTTCATTGGGCCCCAGATGGAAAAAACACTAAAATCAAAAATGATACCACCTTAGAATCGAGTAAAAGAGCAAATCCTTGGCAGGGGGAAGCTTTAAAAGAAGAAATTATAGGTCGTATTGAATCTTATGGAAAGCCGCCATTACCTGCCGCTAAAGAGGTTATGATTAATAATCGCCAATGGGTATTTTACCAAGTAAAAAAAGTAATAGGCGCTCTCGTCACGATTTTTATTGTTTGCCATTAAGTGAGCATGCTTTTTTAGAAGTAAAGTTTAACCATCGTGTTGATCGCTCTGACAAGCATAAAAAATGGGCTAAGCATGCGCTTGAATCACAACAGCGGATTATGGAATCAATAAAGCTCAGTGATTTACCTCCAGAACACGATAATTTAATTGCTGACAATTCTAAAAGTGTTTAATTTAGCCAAGGCGTTTTATCGTGGTTTTATTGGCGGGCCCAATTTTGAAAATTGTGTTCACCATCGCCTTATTTTAGAAGGTAAGCTATTAACCCTTGATATGCCTAGTAGTAATGTTGCTGCTGTACCTTCTACAATTGATGTCTCATTTCCCTATAATTCAACAAGTTGGTTTAATCAGCACAAGGAAGATTATTTCCACCACGTATATGTACATATGCTTACTAAAAACTGGATGTACTTGCCACCAGTAAGCTATTTACCAAGTAGTGAGTATGGCATGCTTAGTTGCCAACTAAGGATTAAACAAACTAATGAAATCAATGTACTGGATACCGTGCAATTAAAGCGTTTTGTGATTGAATCATACGATAACTTCCATTGGGGACCTGATGGCAGAAATACCGAAGTTAAAAATGATACTACATTAGAATCAAGTAAAATGGCCGTCCCTTTTGAGCCTGATGAGTTAGAGGAAGAAATTTTAGGGCGTATTGAGACTCGAGGATATCCACCACTACCAGCAGCCAAAGAAGTTATATTTAACAATTGCCAGTGGGTGTTCTACCAAGTAAAAAGAAATAATAGCCTCTCTCGTCAAGATTTTTATTGTTTGCCATTAAGTGAACATGCTTTTTTAGAGGTTGAATTTAATCATCGTATTGATCGCTCTGATAAGCATAAAAAATGGGCTAAGCATGCACTTGAATCACAACAGCGGATTATGGAATCAATAAAGCTCAGTGATTTACCTCCAGATCACGATAATTTAATTACTGATAACTCGCAGGGCGTTTAACTTTGTCAGAGCCTTATCTCTTTTTTTGAAAGCGCAGTGTCTCTTATTCCTCCTTGTAATAAATTATAAGTTCTGTTGCGCGATCTCGCTGGTTTAAAATTTTGTAAAAGAGTTACTTTTAAAACAAGAAAAGCTAGCTTTACAAAAAGTTGCACCAAAAGTTAAGGAGCGTTATTTGTAGACGTAGAGCTTGCTCACGTGAGAAGCGTAGCTTCTAATTATTTAACATATCCTCTAAAAGCTAATATTCAATAAAAATAAGTTGTTGTTTGCCGTTATGATATTTTGACTTAATGTTTTTCGCTCCACTTCCTTGCAAGCTCATTATGTATCAGGCAATGTGACCGCAATTAAATATAAAAATTAGCAGGAGCTAAAAATGCCAAAGTTCGATAACGTAAGTGTAGTAAAAAAAGCCAATGTATATTTTGACGGAAAAGTATCGAGCCGTACCGTTATTTTAGGTGATGGCGAAGCGAAAACGTTAGGCTTTATGCAACCAGGTGAGTTTGTTTTTGATACAAACCAAAAAGAATGCATGGAGCTTTTAGCTGGCCAATGGGATATTTTATTACCAGGTGCAAGTGAGTGGAAAACATTTAACGCGGGTGAGTCGTTTAATGTTGATGCAAATGTAAGCTTTAAAGTAAAAGTATCTGATTTTGCTGACTACTGTTGTTCGTACACAGATTAACCAATCTTAGTTTAAGTTAAGTAGACGTCTGAAAGCCCATGTACAATGGGCTTTGCATAAACTTTGCACAACGCATGATTTAAATCACCAAAAGCCGCAAATAAACCTCAAATATCTCTCTTTTTTCCTTGTGTTAATCTAAATAGCCCCCAATACTATTTATGAGGTAACAAATAAAAGGATACCCTATGAAAATTAATCTTTCTGGTCACCATGTTGAAGTTACTGACTCTATTAGAGAGCACATCAACGAAAAATTTTCAAAAATCGAGAGCCACTTTCCATCGCTTATTGCACTCGATATTATTTTGTCTAAAGAGCATCATAAAATCCAAGCTGAAATTAGCACTAATTACGAAAGCACGCGCATATCGGTAAAAGGGGAAAACGAAGTTATGTACCCTGCCATTGCAAGTGCAGCTAAAAAACTCGATGCGGCACTAAAACATCGAAAAGGGCAGATAAAAGCAAACCTACACGAAAAGCCTGTTAGCACGACACCTGAAATCGCACACGAGATCATCCAAGAGATGGATCTTAAATAAAATTTAGTTCCAAAGTATTATAAAAAAGAGCCGTATGGCTCTTTTTTATTGCCTGTAATTTAGGTAAGTTATGCGTTCTTGCAGTTTATTAATCAAAAGAATTAATAAAAGCAGCGTACAACACACATATTTTGAGAAATTAATGCACACAACAAAAGCAGTATGGAAGTCTCGACTAGGTGCGCTTGGACCTGGAATACTCATGGCAACAGCCGCTATTGGTGGATCTCACCTAGTTGCCTCTACGCAAGCTGGGGCAATATTTGGCTGGCAACTATTTTGGCTAATCCTTGTTGTTAATGTTTTAAAGTACCCGTTTTTTCGCTTTGGTATGGAATACACACTCGCGACTAAAAATAGCCTAGTGGAGGGCTATAAGAGTCAAGGCCCGTTTTATTTTTACAGCTTTATCGGTTTAAACATTGTAGCCGCCGTCGTTAACACCGCCGGCGTACTACTACTTACCGCAAGCTTACTGCATTACGCGCTGCCTGTAGTGATAGAGGTAACACTGCTATGTTGGATATTATTAGGAGTGTGCTTAGCCATATTATTGTTAGGGCACTTTAAAGCGCTCGACAGTGTGGCCAAAGGCATAATGGGATTATTAACACTGGCTACCGTTATTGCCCTTGCCATTGCGTTTAGTAACGGCCCAATGGCACCTGCTGACTATGTAGGGCCTTCACCATATGAGCTTGCCATGCTTAGCTTTATGGTGGCTTTAATGGGCTGGATGCCAGCGCCCATCGAAATATCAGCGCTTAGCTCTTTATGGCTAAAAGAAAAACAAGCCCAGCAAACAGTAACTAAAAGCCAAGGCCTGTTCGATTTTAACGTAGGTTACTGGCTTACAGCTGGCTTAGCACTGGTGTTTTTTAGCTTAGGTGTATTAGTGCAGTACGGGCAAACCAGCAGTATAGAACTCGGCGGTGTCGCGTTTGCCAAGCAGCTTATTGATATGTATGCATTAACAATAGGCGAGTGGGCAAGGCCGCTTGTATCAGCAATCGCTTTTTTATGTATGTTTGGCACTACACTCACCGTGCTAGACGGCTACGCCCGTACGCTTAACGAATCTCATAAACTACTTGGCTTTAAGCAATCAAAACACAGTCTAAATATTTGGTTAATACTACAAGCACTTGCCGGTATGGCCGTTATTTTATTTTTTAAATCAGCCCTTGGCCCCATGCTTACCTTTGCGATGACGCTTGCTTTTGTAACCACCCCCGTTTTTGCATGGCTTAACTTTAGCCTAGTGCGATCAGAGCCTGATATTAAACACAGCGTGTTATTGCGCAGTTTAAGTTGGCTAGGTTTAGTGTACTTAGTGGGCTTTGCTGTTGCGTTTGTAGTGTGGAAACTAGCAGCCTAAATAGAGCCACTTACTTTAGGGTTTTAATTAAAGCTCTAAAGCATTAAATTCTAGGATTAAACGAGGTATAAATGGATATTAGAATAGGTGAGCTTTCAAACCCACACGTTATAAAACTACTACAAGCGCATCATAACGATATGTTAAAACACTCACCTGTTGAGAGCGTACATGCACTTGATGTGAGTAAACTCACTCAGCCCGATATAACTTTTTATAGCTTATGGATTGATAATAATTTAGCGGGTGTTGGCGCTTTAAAAGCACTAAATACAACGCATGGCGAAATTAAATCAATGCGCACATCAAGCCATTATTTACGCCAAGGTATAGCCGCTAAGTTACTCACGCATATTATTGAGCAAGCAACTTTACGAGGTTACAAAAAGTTAAGCTTAGAGACCGGCACTGCAGAGGCATTTTTACCCGCACAAAAGCTTTATACTCAGTTTGGTTTTAAAGAATGCGAACCGTTTGGTGATTATGAGGTAGATCCGTACAGCTTGTTTATGAGTAAAGGGCTTTAGCTTAAATGTAGAGTTATATTAGTTCCACTTGGCTGGCTCACCTGAAAGCTAAGTTATTTATTTAATTGTTCTATTTAATCAACTGGTAAATTGTTCAACCTGTTTTTAGGTTACCAATAATCGCGTTTATCACAAAAGAAGTCTAAAAATGCGCGCACTTTGCTCTGAATAGGATTTGATGGGTGATAATAGGCGTACACTTGAGCGTCTTCCCACCAATGTTTTTTTAGTATTGGGACTAGGCGACCTTCATTGAGTGATTTTTGAATTTGACTTGAGTCTACTGGGGCGTTAATTAACCCTAAACCAGCTTCCGCCAGTTCGACGATACCGCTTACTGTTTTAACTTGGCAGTGCGGTGTTACATAAATAGGCTCACCATTTTCACTTTGCAACACTAAAACATTACTGGGTTGATTATACAAATAACCTACTACGTTATGATGTTCCAATGCCTTAATATCTGTCGGATCCCCTTGGCGCTGTATGTATTCAGGAGATGCAAAAACGCCATATTTCGAACGCCACAAAGGCTTGCGTTTTAACCCTGGATAGCGCTCTCCCAGATAGGAGCTAACAGCCCAAAAAACATCAAACTCGCTTTCATTAATATTAATAAGGGATTCTTTAACGTCCATTGTTATATTGAGTTCAGGATAAAGTGCTGTAAATTCTGCCATCCAAGGAACTAGGGTTTCTTTTATTATATCGTTCGCTTGGCAAATAACCCGTAGCTCTCCATTAATCATGCTATCACTATTGTGGCTCCACAATATCAACTCTTGATGTTGTTGAAGAAGCTGGGCTGCTTTGTGTTTAAAAGCACTACCAAATTCAGTAAGAATTAGTTTTCGTCTAGATCGAACAAATAAAGCTTGGTTCAGTTGAGTTTCTAAACGAGCAATTTGTTTGCTAATAGCCATAACTGTTTTGGCTTCGGCCTCTGCAACCCTAGACATGTTGCCTATTTCAGCAACCTTACAAAAGGTCGTTAAATCTCTTGGATGAAACATAGTAAACTTTTTGTTTAATTATTATCTGTTTTTAATATATTTATTTAATTAAGTCTAGCAATTAATCTTGCCTCACCAACCCAAATAAATTCGACAGGAAAGATGATGACATTACATATAGGTGAATGGATTGTATTATTAATGATTATGGCAATGCCAGTATACAGTTTCTGGGAGTCCGACAAAACAAAGCGAGCGGTCATTGCTGGACATAAAACTAAATTGCGCATGTATCAAGAAACGATGGTTTATTTATGGTTCCCAACAGTTACGCTGCTTGCTTTGGTATTGATGCAAGTAGTCAGAATCAGTGATATTGGCCTTTATTGGCGCTCTAGTATGGCCAATTGGGTTGGCGCTTGTTTGGTAATGTGTTTATTCGTTTACTTGGTGTTGGGAGTCTATAAAACCAAAAGTAATTCCCAAAATAACGAAGAACTACGCAATACAATGAAAACTCATAGCTGGATGATGCCCGCATCTCGTTGCGAATTAACTTGGTTTACATTTGGCGTGTCTATGTCCGCAGGGATTTGCGAAGAGTTATTGTTTCGTGGTTTTTTACTTTCTGTTTTTAGTGATTATATTGGTTTATTTGCCAGCTTAATATTAAGTAGCTTTTTATTTGGACTTTGTCATATTTACCAAGGTTGGTTAAATGCTATTCGAGCCGGTATTTATGGATTAGTTTTTAGTGGTATTTATATCCTTACAGATTCTTTGCTAATCGTTATTATTCTTCACGCCATGATTGATATTTATAGCGGGATTATTGGCTACTTAATAAATCAAAGCTCTATTGATAATGCTAAGTTATATATTACGAAAAGCGATACAAAAGCAACTGCGCCATAATATTACACCCTCAAAGTTTATATATGAGTAAAGCGCTTTAGTTAAAGCAAAAAATACCTGCCGCCAATCGTTTAAAACCTTTAATTGAATTTATACGCTATCTGCGTACACTTCTATGTATAAAAAGCCAATTTGTTTAATCAAGCATATTCGAAAGGTACTGAGAGCTGTACGCGAATGATGACGAGTATCGTTTATTTCAAGCAGATCTAATGGTTAATCCAAAACAGGGCGATGTGATTCAAGGAACAGGCGGCTTACGTAAAATACGAGTTGCGAGCAAAGGAAAAGGTAAGCGTGGCGGTTCAAGAGTTATATATTATTACTTGGACGACAAAAGACGTTTTTATCTACTCACTATTTACAGTAGAAACGAAGTAACCGATTTAACAGCAGATCAGAAAAAGCAATTAAAAGAATTCTTAGAGGTGTGGCACAATGAGCAAACGTGATTTATTTTCAGAATTAACTACAGCACTTGTAGACGCTAAAGCGCATTCACAAGGAAAGCTTACGTTACGTTCTCATGTAGTAAAGGATATCAACGACCTTGCTATCTCACCTGATGAAATAGTAAATATTCGAGAAGCATTTAATATGTCGCGCGGTGTATTTGCAAACATTCTGCATACATCATCAAGAACGCTCGAAAACTGGGAACAAGGACGCAGCGCACCGAATGGGCAAGCGATAACATTATTAAAGCTTGTGCAACGTTATCCTGAGACGCTAAATCATATAGCTGAGTTGTAAGTTCCTTTGGATTATTTATTATTTTAAAAGACAAAAAGAAAGACGCGATCTATTACTTTCTTGTGGCAGCTAAGAGCGAGAAGCAGTCACTCAGGTAAGTTGTCATTAACTTAGCAAGAACAAGAGGAAACTTTCCTCTTTTTTACATGTTTATATAAGCAGCAAGAAGAGTAATATTTATAGTTGGCAATAGTTTACGCTATTTGCTATTAATATAAGCTCATAAAATAAGGACGTTTTCACGCTAAAAAAGGGAAAGTGTCCTCTGATAAAGTTGTTAGGGCTCAGGGAGGAAAATTTGCCAAAATATGAAGTAGCTTATTTTAAAAATGATGATGAAGTATGGGAGGCAGTTTCTTTTCGAGAGTTACACAGAGAAGAGCGAAGAGCAGAGCTTAGAACCAAAGAGCTTAGAGATAAGCCTGATGGTAGCTATCAGCTTGGGATAAGAAACCATCCAAAAACGCCTCATTTTTATGAAATGAAGCCAATCAGATTTGATATTGAACCCGGTGTAACTGAGAGTGAAGAGCATACGAGAGAGCAAAGGATTATATGTTCATTTTTAAACAAGTATGCCAAGCATGAGCTGGGTTACTATGAAAGACCGTGGGATGAAGAAAACAAAGGCTACGAATCATTCGCCAAACTGAGGAACTATCATTGGGCAAAGGAAGTTAAGTTTGGCTTAGTGTATGGCAAGTTTGTGCTATTTGATATTTTAGGGCGAAGTTCAACTGAAATATCTCTGACTGATAAGAACCCGCTCGTAGCTATCGAAGTTGTAGACACTCATTTCCACTCTAAAGAAGCATTTAAAGTACTGTTAGAAACAAGCAAAAACCTTCCACTAATTGTGGGGTATATGTTTTTGCCAGAAAAACCAAGATTAAACACAATCAAAGGGGTGAAAAACTCAAATTGGTTTTGTAAAAATAGAATCCATTGTTATATAAGTGATGGATCTTTTTGGTTTAGAAATGAGCGAGTTGAAGAGCTATATGATGTAAATCCTCGTGAACCAGAGGTTTATTACAATTTAATTAAAGAACAAATATACGAACAAGGTTTTATTCGCACAAAGCCCTAACAAGCGGCTGCTGTCGGACTGGCAAAAGTTCCAGCTTCGCCTCCACTTTTGCCAGCCGCAGAGCCGAGCGTTAGTTTTAAGTGCAACTCTCAATTATCTTGCACTCTTTTTATAGGAAAGTTATGAACATAGAACATAGTGTTAGTGAATTTGCTGATTGGATTGGTGAAGTCTTACGTTTCGAAATCGAAGAAACTGAAGAAAATTTTATATATACACCAGTACGATTTAATGATGTAAAACTCGTATTATCTAAGCAAAAACTACAAAATGAAATTGATTTACTTTCTAGCTTCCAAGCTTCTTCAGATACAATATTATCAACTGATAAAACTTATGAAATCATTGTCCGTGAAGAAAGCCCTTTTTTCAGGTTTACTCCAAGACCTAGTGGCAATGATGTAGTTATCCAACAAGATGATGAGGATAATCATGTTAGTTATACTTTAGGTAGGCCTTCAAATGAGTTTGTGCTTTATTTGGTTCAAAAAGCAGCGCTATTAGGTGAACCTAGAGCATTATATCGCTCAGTGATGAGTAGTTCTATGATGCGGAGAGAGTTAGAAAGTGAGCCCTGCATTCTTGCTCTACTAAGAAAATTTGTTGGTGGGCGAATGTCACTAAAAGTTACATCAAATGCTAAGAAGAGCACTTCTGAATTTGAAAGATTTTCAACTGCTTTTTTATTCAATATTAGTTACAACACTGATACTGCTTTTGTTCAACAACGAGATTTTGAAGAATTACTTCGAACAGGGCGAATAACTAAAAATCGTAGGCAAAATATAGAAGAGATTGATCCTCCAAGACGTTCTTACATACCAGATTTAATTCATCACTATCAACTCGCGATTGGAACTGAAAACCCAATGCTAGAATACATATCATTTTATCATATTGCCGAGCACTTTTTTGAAGCAGTATTTACAGATGCGTTAGTTGAAAAGGTTAGAAATAAGATCACTCATGCAGATTTCTCCTATAGGAGAAAAAAAGATATTTCATCTCTTATAAAGGAAATTGGAAACTCTATAAAGCTTAGAGATGATAGTTTTACGTTTAATGAACAAGAAGGTCTCAGGTTAACATTAGAAAGGCATGTGAATTTAGATGAACTTAAAAATAAATTGAATGAATATGATTCTTCTCTAGTTGAGTACTATAAATTAAATGTTGTATCATTTTCTGGCGCGGGAAAGGTTGACTTGAACGGAGACGATGAGGCTCTAATTTTCAAACACTTGGCTAATCGAATATATAAAAATAGAAATTCTATTGTTCATAGCAAAGACTCCGAGAAATCAAAATACACGCCATTTAAAGATGATGGAACCTTAGTAAAGGAAGTACCTCTACTAAGGTTCGTTTCTGAACAAATTATTTTTGAAACATCTACTGTAATTTAAAACTAACAAGTGGCCAAGGTTTCGAACGTCCGGAAATGGCACTGAGCTGTCATTGATATGAACTATCAACTCAGCTCTTTTATCGCTCTACTTATTCCATCTAAACTCAGCGCATACATGCGGTTGTTCATTAACTCTTTTATAAAGCCAATTGACTGATAGTACGGCCAGTGTTCAACGGGTTGTGGGTTGAGCCAGGCGACTTTATCAAAGTGGTTTGTGACACGTTGTAACCAGGCACTGCCGGGCTCTTCGTTGTAGTGTTCTACCGAGCCGCCAGGGTAGGCTATTTCGTATGGGCCCATAGTAGCATCGCCAACAAATATTACTTTATAGTCGCTGGTAAATTTATTAATCAGCGTCATGGTGTCAATCACGTTTGAATGGCGGCGCGCGTTGTCTTGCCAAACGTGCTCGTATAAACAGTTATGAAAGTAGTAAAACTCTAGGTGTTTAAATTCGCTGTGGGCGGCGCTAAATAATTCTTCGCAGGTATGAATGTAGTCATCCATTGAGCCGCCAATATCAAACAGCATCAATACTTTTACGGCATTGTGGCGCTCGGGTGCCATTTTTACATCAAGCATGCCGCCTTGTTTTGCAGTAGCGCGAATAGTCTCGTTTAAATCTAGCGTGTCGCTTGCGCCAGTGCGAGCAAATTTACGTAACTTTTTAAGGGCGAGTTTAATAGTACGCGAGCCAATTTCGCGATCCGTGTCGAGGTTTTTGTATTCTCGTTTATCCCACACTTTTACGGCTTGGCGGTTACGGTTGCCGTCTTGCCCAATACGTACGCCTTCGGGGTTATAGCCATAGGCACCAAAAGGTGATGTGCCGCCAGTGCCCACCCATTTATTGCCGCCTGCGTGGCGTTTTTGTTGCTCTTGTAAACGCTCTTTTAGGGTTTTCATAAGCTCATCGAGCCCGCCCATGGCTTTAAGCTGAGCTTTTTCTTCATCGCTTAGGTTTTTTTCAAACTCTTTACGTAGCCAGTCTTCAGGTAAGTTGTGGTGTTGCTTTAAACTCTCGAGCAAATCAAGATCGGCAATACCGCTAAAGTAGTCGCTAAAGGCTTTGTCGAAGCGATCAAAGTGCGTTTCGTCTTTTACCATTATAGTGCGAGCTAAATGGTAAAATGCATCTACGTCGGCAAATATAACGCCTTTTTTTAATGCGTTTATTAAATCGAGTAACTCGCGCAGGCTTACAGGTAAACGGTATTTACGTAGCGTGAAAAAAAACTGTACTAACATGTTAGCGACGGCTCATAAACGCGAGCTTTTCGATTAGGCTTATATCTTGCTCATTTTTAAGTAATGCGCCAAACATGGGCATTAAACCGCCTTTTTTAGCTTTGTCGTGCAGTGTTTTAGCGTCTATGTCTTCTGCCATTAGTAGTTTAAGCCAGTCGAGTAATTCGCTGGTGGAAGGCTTCTTTTTAAGGCCGCTTGCTTCGCGCAGGTTAAAAAACACCTCGAGTGCTTGGCGTACTAAATCTTGTTTAACGTTAGGGTAGTGCACGTCAATAATTTGCTGCATTTCATCGCTGCTAGGAAAATCAATGTAATGAAAAAAGCAGCGGCGTAAAAATGCGTCCGGTAATTCTTTTTCGTTATTTGATGTGATGATCACAATAGGGCGCTCTTTTGCGACAATGCGTTCATTAGTTTCGTAAACATGAAACTCCATTTTATCAAGCTCAAGTAGTAAGTCGTTTGGGAACTCTATGTCGGCTTTGTCTATTTCATCAATTAATAGTACTGGGCGTTTGCCGTTAAGCTCTGCATACGTAAATGCCTGCCAAAGCTTACCTTTAACGATGTAGTTACTAATGTTGTGTACGCGCTCGTCACCTAATTGGCTGTCGCGCAGGCGCGAAACCGCGTCGTACTCATATAAGCCTTGCTGCGCTTTAGTAGTCGATTTTATATGCCACTGAATAAGCGTGGTATCTAAGCTTTTAGCCAACTCCTCAGCCAGCATAGTTTTACCTGTGCCAGGTTCGCCTTTAATTAAAAGTGGTTTTTCGAGCATAATGGCAGCATTTACAGCTTGTTTAAGCGCGCTACTCGCTATGTAATTGTCAGTTGAATTAAATTGCACGGTGTACCCTTGTCTGGTCTGAGCAGTAAGTTATTTTGTTATAATGCCATAGTTAAGCAGCAGGTCCAATATAAGCAAAACGCGGTATAGTTTTACTGTCTTTTTCAACAGTTTCTAAAAACATGCTTAATGGGCGCGCCCATATACCAAATTCACCATAAAGTGCTTGGTAAATCACAAGTTGTTCCTCGGTTTCGCTATGGGTGGCAACATGAATAACTTTATATTGCGGGCCTTTGTAGTGTTGGTATATGCCTGGTTTTAGGGAAAGTGGTTTTATTGCTGTAGTCATGTTTTGATCTCTTGTATAATTTGGCTTTGCACTTTTAATGTTAACTAATTTGCCAATACTATGAACTATATTTCTTTAGATGATTACAAAAAGGCGTGGGTTTTTCGCCACAAAGATTTACCTGTATCTGATGAAGACGCAGCAAAAATAAAGCCTATGAGCGACGAGCGCGCAGCCGTACTTTGGACAACCATGGTGAGCCGTGAGTTTGATCACCCTGATTTTTTTGAAGACACCGATTGGTGTGGTCAAGAAAAAAGCTTTAGCCAAGAAGTAGATTGGCAAGATGCGTGGGAAAATGGTGATGCGCTACCACCAGAAGCAATCTTAACGTTTTTAGATTGGGAAGCTAACACCACGGTTTATTTTTGTATGGCACGCGATAATATTATCGAAACGACGTTTGATGTATTTAAACGCAATTGGCAAAACTTTATGTTTTTAGCTGATGGCAGTTTATTAATTGGTAAAAAGCGTAATACGGTTGTGCAATTTTTAGAATCAGGTAAAGCTAAATTAGGTGAAAAGCCAAGCGCTTAAATTAGTATGTAATGCTTAAAAAGCATTCAGTACTGTGCTATAAAACATTTACCTAAATGTTTTTGAGTAGAGCTATTGGTAGCGAAAAATCAGTCACTTGGTGCTCTGCAACAAGTTGAAATTTGGCAAACTGATGCGCAAAAAGTGTTATATGCACAATTGTGCAATGCATTTTATCAGCGTGAGGTTTTGCGTTTAGTCGCAGAGCCTAATGCTGATAAGCTACGTCGGCAGTTAAAAAGCCTACCCTATTATATTGAGCGAGCGGCAACGTTAGTTGCCAATGGTGACACACCTTTTACGTTGGACTCGCAAAATGGGTCTTGGCTTGAAAAACAAAAACCGACACCACCCGATGTGAATGTTCAAGCTAATGAACTTTTTTATCAAACACATGCCAAAGTGGGGTTAATAGTGCCTGTTATATTGCATGGCTACGATCAGGTGCGCCTGAGAATAGACAGTATCGATCAGTTAGATGAAAATAAGCTGCATTGTAACGAGCTAGGTTGGTTTGATTTTTTAGGAAATGGGCTTGAGCAGCAAAACGCTCAGTTAATAAAGCCAAGTAAGGTAAGTTTTACCGCAGCTTGTTGTGGGCATCAATGGCAGTTTTCAAAGCGCTGCTCACCACGGCTCTTATCACTACGCGAAATGCTTTTAGCGGGTAGTATTAATTGGCGCAATTTAAAGCGCCCTTTAGCTTAATAAAGTTAAGGTATTCGGGATTTAAAATAAGGAGTGTTAAATGCGATTTTTTCAAGCTTGCTTATTGTGCTTAGCACTGTTTGTGCAATATAGATTATGGTTTGGTCATAATGGCGTACAAGACTACACGCGATTAAAAGGTGCTGTCGCATCACACCAACACACTAACGAAAAGCTTATTAAACGAAATAAAGTGCTTACAGCTGATATAGAAGATTTAAAGCTTGGCCAAGAAGGTATTGAAGAGCGTGCACGCAACGAATTGGGAATGATTAAACCGGACGAAACATTTATTCGTGTTTTACCGGGCAAACAATATGACAAATAAACAGACTATTGCAGCAATTGTACCTGCTGCAGGTGTTGGCAGTAGGATGCAGCACAATGCGCCTAAGCAATACATACAATTAGCGGGTAAAACCATTTTAGAACACACCTTAGCTAAACTTTCTCAATTACCTAAATTAAGCACTATTGTTGTTGCTCTTAGCGACAGCGACCCCTATTTTGACGAACTTTCATTCGCTGATAAGCGCATTGTTCGCGCCAGTGGCGGAAATGAACGTGCCGATTCAGTGCTCAATAGCTTACTTTTTTTAGCGCCCAATCCTCCAGCATGGGTGCTGGTACATGATGCTGCACGCCCGTTAGTTAATATTAGTGATATAGAACGCTTAATTGATGAATGCATGTGTGCTGACGAAGGTGGTATTTTAGCTAGCAAAGTAAAAGACACCATAAAACGTGGCCACACACATGCCCTACAAACTGTGCCACGAGACGATTTATGGCAAGCACTTACCCCACAATTTTTTAAATATGACGAGCTTAAAAATGCACTTCAAAACGCATTAGCAAGTGGGGCAACTATTACCGATGAAGCCAGTGCTATTGAATGGGCGGGCAAACCGGTAAAGCTTGTGGCAGGGCGCAGCGACAATATTAAAATAACCACACCAGAGGATTTAGATTTGGCTGGGTTTTTATTACATAAACAACAAAACGAGAGTGCATTATGATACGAATTGGCCATGGTTTTGACGTACATAAATTTGGCGGCGAAGGCCCGTTAACTATTTGTGGTGAAAAAATTGATTACCCACAGGGCTTTTTAGCGCACTCCGATGGCGATGTTGCTATTCATGCATTATGTGATGCTATTTTAGGCTCCCTTGCTATGGGTGATATTGGTAAGCACTTTCCCGATACAGCTAGTGAGTATGAAAATATTGACAGCCGTATTTTACTTCGCCATGTGGTGGGCTTAGCTAAAGAGCAAGGTTATGTACTTGGCAATGGCGATGTGACTATTGTTGCGCAAGCGCCAAAAATGCTGCCACATATTCAAGCTATGCGTGCTAATTTAGCCAGTGATTTAAATTGTGACCTTTGCCAAATTAACGTTAAAGCCACTACTACCGAAAAGCTAGGCTTTGAAGGGCGCAAAGAAGGTATTTCGAGCCATGCGGTGGTTATTATGAGTAAAGAGCCTGCGAGTACAAAAAACGCATGAGCGATTTAAATTATTTATACGGTGCACCGCTTTCTAAAGCTGATTTTAAAACCACTGCTGAAGACTTTATGGTTGATGAAGACTTAGGTATAGAATTTACCGGCAGTGGCGAACACGTGTGTTTGCAGGTGGTTAAAAAAGGCGAAAACACGCAATACGTTGCAAAGCTAATTGCGCAGCGTGCGGGTGTTTCACCGCGAGACGTAAGTTACGCAGGCATGAAAGATCGCCACGGTGTGTGCTCGCAGTGGTTTAGTGTAAAAGTACCGATTAAAAAGCCTATCGATTTTAGCGACTTGAATAGCGAGAGTATTTTTATTGTTTCGCAACAGCGCCACGACCGTAAGTTACGTACGGGCTGCCACAAAGGTAATAAATTTACTATTACGCTTCGTAATGTAACCAAGCCTCTTGATATTCTATGCCGTATTAACGCAGTACGCGCAGGCGTGCCTAATTACTTTGGCGAGCAGCGCTTTGGTCATGGTGGTCATAACTTAGTTATGGCTGAAAAAATGTTTGCCGGTGAGCGTATTCGCGATAAAAAGTTGCGCGGTATTATTATTTCAGCAGCACGATCGCATGTATTTAATCAGTTAGTGAGCCTGCGTGTAAAAGAGCATGGTTTAGCTAAAACAATGCACCGTGAAGTATTTATGCTCAGCGGCAGTAATGCATTTTTTGAAGATGCGATTAACGATGAAAACATTGAGCGATTAGCCACTGGCGATATTATGATGTCGGCACCTATGGTGGGTAAAAGTGAAAAAGGCTTAACCGAGCAAGAAAAAGTATGGCTTGCACCTTACCAAGCATGGTGCGATGGCTTGGGTGAACTCGGCCTTAAAAATGAGCGCAGAATGCTGCGTTTAATTCCGCAAAACTTAACGGTTGAGACCATAGATGAAACGAGTTTAAAACTGAGTTTTGGTTTGCCAAAAGGGTGTTTTGCAACCGCATTATTACGCGAGCTGGTGGATTATACAGATGCAAGCCCACGAGAGCGCAAAGAAAAGGATAATGGCATAAATGAAGATACTGTTAAGTAACGATGATGGCGTAAATGCCAAAGGCATTGCGGTTTTATATCAGGCGCTTATACAAATTGCAGAGGTAACCCTTGTTGCACCTGATCGCAACTGTAGTGGCGCGAGTAATTCTTTAACATTAATGAACCCGCTACGAGCGACGACACTCGAAAATGGTTTTATGTCGGTTAATGGCACGCCTACAGATTGTGTACATTTAGGTGTAAATCAGTTGGTTGATGAAAAACCAGATCTAGTTGTTGCTGGTATTAATCATGGTGCCAACTTAGGTGACGACACGCTGTATTCTGGCACAGTGGCTGCCGCGACTGAAGGACGTCATTTGGGCTTACCTGCAATTGCGGTATCGCTTTGCTCACATAAAGGCGAGCATTTTGAAACAGCCGCTGCTGTTACCGTCAATATTATTAAGGGCTTGGCTTCGCATCCGCTTCCAAAAGATCAAATAATAAATATTAATGTGCCAGATATTCCACTAAGTGAATTAAAAGGGGTGCAAGTAACACGTTTAGGCGCTCGTCATAAAGCCGAAACCATGACCAAACAAACGGATCCCTGGGGTCGTGATATTTATTGGTATGGATCGCTTGGCACCGAAAGTGATGCAGGTGAAGGCACCGACTTTTACGCAATCAATAATGGCTATGCCTCAGTTACGCCATTAAGTGTTGATATGACCGCTAAAGATAGCTTAGAAGCGGTAGGAGACTGGCTTGCCGATTTGGAGATAAACCGTGCTCGCTAATTATACGCGCAGCGCCAAAGCGTTATCTGATTTACTACAGCGCGAAGGCGTAGAAGATACCCAAGTGCTTAGTGCTATTGCGAATATTCCGCGCCATGTTTTTATTGATGACGTGTTGCAACATAAAGCGTATGAAAATACAGCGTTACCCATCGGGCAGGGGCAAACTATATCGCAACCTTATATTGTTGCCCGTATGACTGAGCTACTTCGCCTTGCGGGTGTTCGCAATAAAGTACTGGAAATTGGTACTGGGTCTGGTTACCAAACTGCAATTTTAGCTAAAACGTTCACTAAAATTTATTCAGTTGAGCGTATTAAAGCCTTGCAATGGCAAGCCAAACGTCGGTTACATCAACTCGATTTATATAATGTGTCGATGAAGCATGGTGATGGCTGGCAAGGTTGGCAGTCACAAGCGCCTTTTGACGGTATTATAGTGACGGCTGCGGCCTCTAAAGTGCCAAAAGATTTACTTGCTCAATTGGCTGATGGTGGCGTGTTATTAGCCCCTATTGGTGAAAGTGATCAAAAATTAGTAATGGTTATTCGCAACGGCGACGATTACACAGAACATGTTATTGCACCAGTTAGGTTTGTACCACTGGTACCTGGCGATATTGAATAGGAATTCATTTTGAAGTTGTTTACTAAGTTATATGATATGGCCCTTGTATGGGCCAAGCATCGCCATGCCGAGCGTTATTTGGCTGCAATGAGCTTTGCTGAGTCTGTTTTTTTTCCAATCCCACCTGATGTTATGCTTGCGCCTATGTCGCTTGCTCAACCTAAAAAAGCATGGCGCTTTGCAAGTTTTGCCACAATCGCATCGGTTGTTGGCGGAATAATTGGGTATTTACTCGGCTTTTGGTTATTTGAACCCGTTGTTGAGCCATTAATTGCACAAATGCACTGGCAAGAAAAGTTTGATGTCGCATTAAACTGGTTTAAAGATTACGGTGTTTGGGTTGTTTTTTTAGCTGGTTTTTCACCTATACCTTATAAAGTATTTACGATTGGCGCGGGTGTTTTACAAATGGCCTTTTTGCCTTTTTTAATTGCATCTGCCATCGGGCGCGGTGCGCGATTCTTTTTAGTTTCAGCTTTAATGAAGTGGGGCGGAGCTAAGATGGAGCAAAAATTACGTCAATATATTGAAATGCTTGGTTGGGGATTAGTAGTATTAATTGCAGTAGCGTACTTTTTGTTGCGTTAAGCTTTATAAAATAACTTTTTTACATAAGGAGCTAAATACAATGAATAAACAATTTATGCGTTATGTTGCTTTATTTATTAGTATTTTGCTTTTTGGCTGCTCGTCTCGTCATGTTCCAGCACCAGTCAGCAGCCTAAATAACAATGTTAACTATTCAGATCATAAAATTAACATTAGTGGTAATAAGTATAAAGTTCAAAAAGGAGATACTTTATATTCAATTGCTTTTAGTGCAGGTCAAGATTTTCGTAAATTAGCAAAAAACAATTCTATTTCATCACCTTATGTAATATATCCTGGGCAAGATATCTCTTTAATACCATTGCAGTCAGAAAATAAAAAGTCGGAAAAATATACGAATTCGAGTAAAAAGTCTAGAAAAAGCACACAAAAAAATAACAAAAAATTAAAGAAAGAGCTTGATCAGCCAAAACAACGAGAGTATGTTCAAAAACAAGCCAGTAACAAAGTTAGTAATAAAAAGTATTTGTCGAGTAGTAAGGTGAAGTGGTTTTGGCCAGCAAAAGGTAAAATTACTAAACGCTTTTCTAATAAGGAAAACGGATACAAAGGCTTACAGATTACTAATAAAAAAGGGGCTTCAGTATTAGCCGCGGCACAAGGAACGGTGGTGTACGCGGGTAACGCACTTCGAGGTTATGGTAGTTTAATCATATTGAAACATAATGATGATTACCTAAGTGCTTATGCACATAACTCGAAATTACTTGTTAAAGAAAAGCAGAAAATTAAGGCTGGACAAAAAATAGCAGAAATTGGTAATTCAGAATCTTCGGTTACGGCACTTCGTTTTGAAATTCGCTACCGAGGGCAAGCTGTCAATCCTGCTAAATACCTACCCTAATTTTAAGGTATTGATAATTGCTCGGGAGAAGGCTTATGGCTAACGCAGCAAAATTTGACAAAAACATCACGAATGATGACAAGTTCGATGATACCACCGTTGAAGAAAACACATCGTTACTTGAAAAAGTAGATGACGAAGATATATTTGCCAAAGAAGAAGTAACAAAAAACCTTGACGCCACTCAGCTTTATCTTGGTGAAATAGGTTTCTCTCCATTACTGAGTGCAGAAGAAGAAGTCTTTTTTGCACGAAAATCACTTAAAGGTTGTGACGCCTCTCGTAAACGCATGATTGAAAGCAATTTACGCTTGGTTGTTAAAATAGCTCGCCGATATAATAACCGTGGACTTGCCTTACTTGATTTAATTGAAGAGGGTAATTTAGGTTTAATCCGCGCTGTTGAAAAATTTGATCCTGAGCGTGGCTTTAGATTCTCAACTTACGCGACATGGTGGATACGCCAAACAATTGAACGTGCCATTATGAATCAAACACGTACGATACGTTTACCTATTCATGTGGTTAAAGAGCTTAATGTTTATTTACGTACTGCTCGTGAATTAACTCAAAAGTTAGATCATGAACCCACTGCTGAAGAAATTGCTGAGAGCTTAGATAGACCCGTTGAAGACGTAACAAAAATGCTACGTCTAAACGAAAAAATAGCCTCTGTTGATATGCCAATTGGCGGCGAAAATGACAGTGTATTATTAGATATTATTCCTGATGAAAAAAGTGCAGGCCCTGAAGGCCAAGTACAAACGAATGATATAAATAAACACATTGTAGATTGGTTAGGTGAGTTAAATCCTAAACAACGCGAAGTGTTAGCACGTCGATTTGGATTACTTGGCTATGAGCCATCTACACTTGAAGATGTAGGCCGCGAAATAGGCTTAACACGTGAACGTGTAAGACAAATTCAGGTAGAAGCATTACGTCGTTTAAAAGACATTTTGCAACAAGAAGGTTTAAGTACAGACAGCTTATTTAATCAGTTTTCGTAGCTAGTTAAATAGTTTAAGAGACTATTATGTGTGTTAAAAAGCCGAAGAATTTATTCTTCGGCTTTTTTTATGCTTGTAAATTAGATGACATAAATTACAACAATGCTTTTAGTTTATATAACAAATCGTGTGCTTGGCGTGGCGATAAGTTATCAGGGTCGATTGCGCTTAACTGCTCTTCAACTTCTGAAGGTGTACTTTGTGCAATTTCGTTATTAAAAGTAAAGGCTTGTTGTTCTGTATTTGGTGCAGTGACGCTTTGGTGATTTTCAAGCAACTTAAGTTTTTGCTTTGCTTGTGCAATCACAGCTTTTGGCACACCTGCAAGAGCGGCTACTTGTAAACCAAAGCTTTTGCTTGCTGCACCGTCGAGAACTGTATGCATAAATGCAATCGTGTCGTTATGTTCTATTGCATCAAGATGCACGTTTACAAGGCCCGTGGTTTGCTCAGCAAGTTCTGTTAATTCAAAGTAGTGCGTAGCAAATAAGGTTTTAGCTGATATTTTTGACGCTAAATGATTCGCTGTTGCATACGCAAGCGACAGCCCATCGTAAGTGCTTGTACCGCGACCAATTTCATCCATTAATACCAAAGACTGCGCCGTGGCATTATTTAAAATAGTCGCTGTTTCGGTCATTTCTACCATGAAGGTTGAGCGACCTGATGCTAAATCATCGCTTGCACCAATACGTGTAAATATGCGATCAATATTACCAATTTTAGCGCTGTCTGCGGGTACATAACTGCCAATGTGAGCCATTAGTACAATAAGTGCTGTTTGGCGCATATAGGTTGATTTACCGCCCATATTTGGACCGGTAATAATTAACATTTTACGTTGGCTGTTTAATTCAACAGGATTAGCAATAAACGGTTCTTTCATTACTTGTTCAACAACAGGGTGACGACCTTGCTTAATGCTAATGTTGTCGTTATCGCACAGTTCTGGTTTTGCATAATTGAGTGCAAATGCACGTTCGGCCAGATTATTTAATACGTCTAAATCAGCCAGTGCTGCTGCCATCATTTGCAACTGTTCAATATGTGGAGCAATAAATCTAAACAACTCCTCGTATAGTTGCTTCTCAAGTGCTAAGGCTTTTGATTGGCTACCAAGCACTTTATCTTCGTGCTCTTTAAGCTCTGGAATAATGTAGCGTTCGTTGTTTTTAAGCGTTTGACGACGAATGTAGTCGGCTGGTACTAAGTGCGCGTTAGCGCGGCTTACTTCAATAAAAAAGCCATGTACGCGGTTATAACCAATTTTAAGCGTACTAATACCCGTACGTTCGCGTTCTCGCAGTTCTAGTTGATCAAGAACATCGGTTGCACCTTTACTTAAGTTACGCCATTCATCAAGTTCACTGTTGTAACCCGGGGCAATAACGCCACCATCACGAATAAGTACCGGTGGGTTTTCTATTACAGCTTGCTCTAACAATGATTGTAAATCAGGGAGTTCAGGCGAGTGCTTGATAATATCTGTTATACGAGGATCGTTAGTATCACCTAACAAAGTATGCAGTGGTGCAAGTGCTTGTAGTGCACTGCGCAGGCGAGTTAAATCGCGTGGGCGAGCAGTACATAAAGCTAGGCGTGCAATAACACGCTCTACATCACCAATCTCTTTTAATGATTCGTGTAATTCACCGCAAAGTTGTACGTCTAAAATTGCACTAATTGCATTTAAACGTGAATTTAGCTCATCTTTATTACGAATAGGCGTATGAATACGGCGCTTTAGTAAGCGAGAACCCATTGGCGTTGCTGTTTTATCAAGTACTTGAGCAAGTGTATTTTCAAACCCGCCCGATAGATTAACGGTAAGCTCTAAATTTTTACGTGTTGCAGCATCTAAAATAACTGCGTGCTCGTTGTGCTCAAGCGTAATTGCACGAATATGCGGCAATGCAATACGTTGTGTATCTTTTACGTATTGCATTAGGCAACCTGCAGCAACAAGTGCGCTGTGGGCTTTATCAACACCAAAGCCGACTAAATCTTTAGTACCAAACTGATCGCATAATAAGTGTTGGGCCGTATCTAAGTCGAATTCCCACTCTGGGCGACGACGAGCGCCTTTTATATGCTCAATTAAATGAAAGTTTTCAAAGCTTTCGCTATACAGAAGTTCTGCTGGTGATAGGCGCTGAATAGTTGAGCTAAAGGCTTCGTCGGTGTTTACTTCAACTATGTTGAAACGACCTGAATTAATATCAAGGTAGGCAATACCGTATAAGCCTTTTTTACTTTGCCAAACACTGGTAAGGAGGTTGTCTTGTCGTTCTTGTAAAAGCGCTTCGTCAGAAATTGTACCGGGTGTAACTATACGTACAACTTTACGATCAACGGGACCTTTACTGGTTGCAGGGTCGCCAACTTGTTCGCAAATAGCGACTGATTCGCCCATTTGGACTAGGCGTGCTAAGTAGTTTTCTACTGCATGATAAGGTACGCCCGCCATAGGGATAGGATCGCCACCGGCTTTACCGCGATGTGTTTGCGAAATATCGAGTAATTGAGCGGCGCGTTTAGCGTCATCAAAAAAGAGTTCGTAAAAATCGCCCATACGATAAAACAATAAAATATCGCGATGCTCTGATTTTATTTTTAGATACTGCTGCATCATAGGGGTTTGTTGTTTTATAGTGTGTGGTGCATAAAGATCAAACGACATGTATTTACCCAAAGGCTGAATATGGAATTACATCAAGAGATTAAAACACTTGCTGCGCAATTAGGCGCTATTTTAACGGATAAATGCTTATGGATCACTAGTGCTGAGTCATGTACTGGTGGCGGAGTGAGTTATGCCCTTACCGATACCCCTGGGAGCTCGGCTTATATTGACCGTGCATTTGTCACTTATAGCAACCAAGCAAAGCAAGACTTATTAAATGTAAGTGCAAGTACATTAGCAAAGTATGGTGCTGTAAGCGAACAAACAGTGCGAGAAATGGCAGTAGGTGCTATTAAAGCAACAAACGCTAATATTGCGATAGCTGTATCGGGCATTGCCGGGCCTGGTGGTGCAACTGAAGGTAAACCTGTTGGACTTGTGTGGTTTGGCATACAAATTAATGATAAGTTGCTTACATTTAAACAAGTATTTATTGGTGATAGAGCTCAGGTTAGGTTACAAGCTATTGTATTTGCATTAAAAAATGTAATAGATGAGATAAAATAAAAAAATTAGCTTGATACTGTGATTTCATACAGTATACTTGGTTCCATTAGCTGGATTTGGAGAACAAAATGAACGATAACAAACAAAAAGCGTTAGACGCAGCACTATCACAAATTGAACGTCAATTTGGTAAAGGCTCAATTATGAAATTGGGTGATAACAAAGCGTTAAACATTGAATCTGTATCTACAGGCTCATTAGGTATTGATATTGCCTTAGGCATAGGTGGTTTACCTATGGGACGTATTGTTGAAGTGTACGGTCCTGAATCATCTGGTAAAACAACGCTTACTTTACAAGTTATCGCAGAAGCTCAAAAAGAAGGCAAAACATGTGCCTTTATCGATGCTGAGCATGCTCTAGATCCAATTTATGCACAAAAACTTGGTGTTAACATTGACGATCTTTTTGTATCGCAACCAGATACAGGTGAGCAAGCGCTAGAGATTTGTGACATGTTAGTACGTTCAAGCGCGGTAGACGTTGTTATTATTGACTCGGTTGCTGCACTTACACCAAAAGCTGAGATTGAAGGCGACATGGGCGACTCGCACATGGGCCTACAAGCACGTTTAATGTCACAAGCATTACGTAAGCTTACTGGTAATATTAAACGCTCTAACACGTTATGTATTTTCATTAACCAAATTCGTATGAAAATTGGTGTTATGTTTGGTAACCCAGAAACAACAACGGGTGGTAATGCACTTAAGTTTTACGCATCGGTACGTATTGATATTCGTCGTATTGGTTCTGTAAAAGAAGGCGATGAAGTTGTTGGTAACGAAACTCGCGTTAAAATTGTTAAAAACAAAGTAGCGCCGCCATTTAAACAAGCTGAATTTATCATCATGTACGGTGAAGGTATTTCTAAGCAAGGCGAGCTAATTGACCTAGGCGTTAAGCATAAAATTGTTGAAAAAGCTGGTGCTTGGTATAGCTACTGTGGCAACAAGGTTGGCCAAGGTAAATCTAACTCAATTAAGTTTTTGAAAGAAAACCCAGAAATTGCTGATGAGATTGAAGGTAAGTTACGCGAAATGCTTTTACTAAAAGCAACTATTGAACCAGAAGATGGTGAAGATAAGTTAGGCGATGACGCAGACCTTTAAGCTGTATCAAAATGAGTTTCTTAGCTTGATTTGACCCGAGCTTTAAAAAAGCGCTAACCAGTAATGGTTGGCGCTTTTTATTGTTAAAAACTTAAAGTAGATAAGATAAAAACGACACATAGAAATGTGTCGTTTTTAATTCAGCTACAATAATTTGTTGTATTAACCAAATATACTTATAACTGCCAATTTACAGAAAGCGCGTAGTTACGTGGTGCGCCATAGTAACCTTGAGCCCAAAACAGGCTGTGTAAATACTTTTCACTCGTAGTGTTATTTACGTTGAAAGTGACTCCTACGTTTTCTGTAATCTTATAGTTAGCCATTAAGTCAAGCAAACCATAAGCATCTTGATTTGTTGTCACTGTAGCAAGGCCATTTGCATCACTTACTTGTACTCGGCTTATAGAACCTTGCCAGCGATAATTAGCACCAAATGTTAAGCCATCAATCATTGGTACTTGATAGGTTGCAGCCACTTTGAGCTGGTTTTCAGGTGTGTAATCTTTAACTAAATCATCACCGTCAATATTTAGATTACTAAAGCTAATACTTGCACTTAGATCGTCAGTAAGTCTTCCGCTAAGCTCTATTTCAAACCCGTCACTATCTATACCATCTGCAGCATAATAGCGCGTATCACTCGGTAATGAATTAGGAAGTGCTATAGCGAGGCCTTCTTGTTTTGCATCAAAATAAGCAAAAGTTACAAAAATTTGATCATCAAGTAATTGAGCCTTTACGCCAACTTCACTGCTTTTTCCTATTACAGGAGCTAATTGGTTCGCATTAATATCAAGCTCTGTTTGCGGAACAAATGTTTCTGTGTAACTTGCATAAGCCGATAATGATTCATTAAACTCATATACAGTACCGATGTATGGGATAACTTCAGAATCATTTCTAGTTTGAGCAACACCATAAGCAGCACCCTTTGTTTTCCAATCTGTGTAACGCACGCCAGCAAGTATACTTAGAGGTTCACTTAATTTAAGGCGAGTAGATATGTAAGCTGATTTTTGATCATGGGTTACTTCACTGCCATTAGGAGCATCAGCTAGCGTTGCTTCAGGGATTACACCATTCCAAACTTTAAGAGAAGGCATTGCTGGAAAGCCATTACCTGTAGTGTAATCGTAGAGAGATTGCTCTGTGTAATCCATCTTAGCTTGGCTAACACCAAAAGAAAGGTCATGTTCTTGGCCAAATAAGTCAAATTTACCCGTAGCGTATAAATCAAATAAGTCATGTTTATCGCTGTAATCATAACGGCTAGCATAACCAGTTAAACCAAGTTCTGTGTCTTTATCTGGAGTACCGAATACGTAAAATAACTCTGAATCTTGTTCATTTTCGATGTGAGCATAACGCGCTCTAGCAACCCATGTTGCTGATAAATTTTGTTCAAGCGTTACATATACTTGCTCTGCGCTATTATCCCAGTAAGACCAGTCAGCAGCCGTGCTGGTTGATTCGTCGTAATCGGTTGCTGTGCCATCAGTATAAAATAGTGGTAAAGCACCCCAAAGTGGGCTTTTAGCATCTTTTTGTTGGTTAACGTAATTAACACTAAGTGATGTGCTATCGGTTAATTTACCTTCGTACGCTAAGTAAATAATTGTTTTATCTGTTTCGTAACGATCTAGGTATGAATCAGCTTTTTGTTTTGTAAATACGGCACGTACAGCGTGTTCGTCATTTATTGGTGTAGATACATCTAAATCTAAACGTTTTTTATCCCACGAACCATATGAGGCTGATGCATTCGCTTGTGTTGTATAAGTCGGCTTTTTTAAAACCATATTTACGGTGGCTGAAGGGTTACCAGCGCCCGTCATTAAGCCATTAGCACCGCGGACGATTTCTACTCGATCGTAAATTGAAGTATCAAGACTACCTTGAATTGACCCTGAGCTTTTAGGAATGCCTAAACCATCAACTAAAAAATTAGTAATTTCAAAACCACGGGCTTTAAAGTAGGTACGGTCGGTTTCTATTTGTTCTACCGTTACACCAGGTGTGCTCTCAAGCACTGAGTTTATATCATCTAATGAAAAGTCATCCATTAAAGCACGTGAAATCACAGAGATTGATTGCGGTGTTTCTTTAATAGTTAGGCCTAGCTTAGTCGCAGATTGTGCTTCTTCTGTTATGTAGTTCTTATGATGTTGGCCATAAACAGCTATTTTTTCGAGAGGTTCATCATTTGTAGTTGATTCATCTGCAAATGCATAACCAGATAAAATTAAAGAAGTAGCAAAGCTCAGCTTAGATAAACGCAAAATTTGAGGGGACGACATGGGTGTTTCCATTTGGTTCAAAAAGAAGTGCGTAATTTAATCTAAATGATATTGATTTGCAATTGTGATAAGGGTTTTTAACTAAGATTATTCTGTTTTTTTGGATTTTAGCGCCATAAATAAGGATTATAGGTACGGATTAATGAATTATTTAGAACTTAGTTGTACTTATTAAAAAAGCGGCCAAGGCCGCTTAAGGAAGTAATTAGATTTTTAGCTATTAAAAAGAGTATTTAACAGAAAATTGTAAACGGTCTAAATCACCATCAACGCCGCTTTCAGTTTCTCGCTCAGCATGCTTTAGTTCAGCGCCAAATGTTAAGCGTTTAACGGGTGAGTATAAGATATTTGCGCTGTAGCTTTGGCTTGATTCTGTAGGATCACCAGAGATAGCGAGTAAATCGGTATTGTTATCAGCAGAGAAGAAAGAGTATAAGAACGTTGAACGCCACTGACTGTTCCATTTATGCTGGTAAGCTACAAAACCTGATGTAGAATCAATAGCATCAAGATCATCACCATCAAGAACAGCGCCATGTGCTACGTTTAAGCCTACATAACGGCCTAAACCTTGCCCTTGGGTAAGCATAAATTTAAGGTTGTCTTCACCTAACTTAACCATACCTGATGCGCTAATGCCAAATGATGTTTCATCAGCGTCAATTTCACCGACTTTATAAGTAAGTTGACGTGCTAGTGCTGCAACAACGATGTTACCCCAATCAGCTTTGTGCGTATAACGTGCTGTAAAATCAGGTAGTGATGCATCATCAGTGGCAACACGTGTGCCGCCCGCTGTCGTAATTGTACTTTCTGGATTTTCTAATGAAAAAGACCATGCGCCAGTTGTGTATTTAATTTGAGATTGACGAACAAACACAGTGCCTTCAGCTGGGCCTACAAAGTCGAGTGTTTCTGCAAGAGCACCTACGTTTTGAAAGTTTGACCAAGTTTGACCAAATAACCAACCGTCATAAGTGATGAATGCATGTCTAATGCGTGGTGCGTATGAATTTGAAACGCGCTCGTTTCCACCGGCTGCAGACGCTAAAAAGTCAATTTCAATTTTAGTTTTTACCGTTTTACCGTTATCTAATAACGTGGCTGTACCAAAATTAAAACGAGATTGACGTGCGTGCATATCAAAAACTGCATCAGAGCTATTATCATCGCCAACTGTAAGTGTACTTGGTACGTAAAAATCACGACCAACACTTGTGCCTGCTGGTGCACCGGCTGAATAATCACTCCACATAGAGTCAAGTTTAATGTATCCGCCGTAAGTAAATTCGGTATCACCAACCTTTGCAACAGTTGCTGCGTATGTTGCGCTTGAAAGCGCGCAAAGAACAGCACTTGCTGCGAGTGTTTTTAATGGAGTAAATTTCATTTTGGTGTCCTTTATAGGCTACTTGTTTATTACTTTTTATTCATTTATTTTGTATTACTTGCTAAAGGTATTACTTACGAATAAAAAGTGCTTTTTTGCGTGACTTGTCATTACTAATACACATTCTATTTTTATTTGTTAAATAATAGATTAGTTAAGTTTTAGCAAAATTGTTTTATTATTTTACGGCAACACTGTTAAATATGTACGAGATATACTCAATTACCTATTGGTCTATAAGACTAAGGTTTAAGGTATAAGTAGTTTGCATTTACTTACATTTAACATCTTGTATTATTTATGTAAAATAATTAAACCAAGCCAATTATAAACTACAACTGAAGAATTTAAAGGTGTGTACAACTAAGGTCTAATACTTAATAAAGCACTGCTGAGTAATCCTTGATAAGAGCCCAAGGCAAGTAATTTAAATGGAGACTAAGATGTCACAAAGTATCTATCCAGTTCCTGCGCACATTAAAGACGCAACACTCATTGATAAAAATAAATATAATACGCTTTATAAGCAATCTATTGACGATCCAGAAAGTTTTTGGGATGAGCACGGCAAACGCCTCGATTGGTCTACTCCTTACACTAAAGTTAAAAACACCTCATTTGATAAAGGCCATATCAGCATTAAATGGTATGAAGATGGCTACCTTAACGCTTCTTATAACTGTATTGACCGCCACTTAAAGACAAAAGCCGATAAAGTGGCGCTGATTTGGGAAGGTGATGATCCTTCTCAAAGTGAGCACATTACTTATCAAAAACTTCATGATGAAGTGGCTAAATTTGCCAATGGCTTAAAAAAGTTAGGTGTTAAAAAAGGTGACCGTGTAGCTATTTATATGCCAATGACGCCTCAGGCCATTTACGCAATGCAAGCTTGTGCACGAATTGGTGCTATTCACTCTGTTGTATTTGGTGGCTTTTCACCATCAGCGATTGCCGACCGTATTAGGGATTCGGGCGCTAAAGTCGTTATTACTTCTGATGAAGGTCGACGTGCAGGTAATTGCGTACCATTAAAAGCAAACGTTGATGAAGCGGTAGCGCAAGATTCTGTAACCACAATTGAACACGTTATTGTGCACCAATTAACCGGTGGTGAAGTTGATTGGAATAAGCACGATATATGGTGGCACGAGCTAGTTGCTGACTTACCAGCACAGTGTGAGCCAGAACCAATGAATGCTGAAGATCCTTTGTTTATATTGTATACATCAGGTTCTACTGGTCAGCCTAAAGGTGTTGTGCATACCACCGGTGGTTACTTAGTTTACTCATCAATGACACATGAATACGTATTTGATTTAAAAGAAGATGATGTGTATTGGTGTAGTGCCGATGTAGGTTGGATCACAGGCCACAGTTACATAGCGTACGGGCCATTAGTAAACGGTTGTACTCAAGTTGTATTTGAGGGTGTACCTACCTATCCAACAGCTGGGCGTATGGGCGAAGTAGTTGATAAACACGGTGTGACTATTTTATATACCGCTCCTACAGCAATTAGAGCACTAATGGCCAAAGGTGATGAGCCAACAGCTTCGTCAAATCGCGATAGTTTACGTATTTTAGGTTCAGTAGGTGAGCCAATTAATCCAGAAGCGTGGACATGGTATTACGAGAGTATTGGTAAATCTAATTGCCCGATTGTTGATACATGGTGGCAAACAGAAACCGGTGGTATTATGATCACACCACTTCCGGGTGCTACTGATACAAAACCAGGTTCTGCAACACATCCATTTTTTGGTATTGCGCCTGCATTATTTGATGCCGAAGGTAGTACACTCGAAGGTGCTGTAGATGGTAATTTAGTTATTTTAGATAGCTGGCCATCGCAAGCGCGAACTGTTTATGGCGACCATGAACGTTTTGAACAAACTTATTTTAGCGCCTACCCAGGAGTGTACTTTACAGGCGATGGTTGTCGTCGTGATGAGGATGGTTATTACTGGATCACAGGTCGTGTGGACGATGTATTAAACGTATCGGGTCATCGCTTAGGCACTGCCGAAATTGAAAGTGCGCTTGTATCGCATGAAGCTGTAGCTGAAGCAGCTGTAGTGGGTTACCCGCATGATATTAAAGGCCAAGGTATTTATGTATATATTACGCCTAACGAAGGTGTAACTGTAAGCGATGAGTTAACCAAAGAGGTACGTAACTGGGTTCGTAAAGAGCTAAGCCCAATAGCATCTCCAGATATGATTCAATGGTCACCGGGTTTGCCAAAAACACGCTCAGGCAAGATTATGCGTCGTATTTTACGTAAAATCGCTGCAAATGAGCACCAACAACTCGGTGATACGTCAACGCTTGCGGATCCTTCAGTTGTCGATGAACTAATCGAGAACAGATTAAATCGTTAAATGTGCGTTAAAAACTTGATTACAAGTTGATTCTAAACGTAGTATATCGGCTGTCAGTAAGGGTTTTAAACCTAACTGGCAGCCGAATTTATTAGGAGTGAACCATGAGTCAGTTTTTAATAGCGGACGACCATCCGTTATTTCGTGAAGCACTAAAAGGCGCACTGAGCGCAAAATTTGAAGGTTTAGCCGTTTTTGAATCATCCGATTTTGACAGCACATTGCAAGTGTTAAGCGAGCAAGAGGATCTTGATATATTACTGCTAGACCTTCACATGCCAGGTAATGGTGATTTATATGGCCTTATTCGTATTCGAGAAGAATACCCAAGTTTACCTATAGCCGTTGTTTCGGGTAGTGAAGACGTGAATATAGTTTCAAAAGTAATGGGTTACGGCGCTATGGGTTTTATTCCTAAATCGTCATCGTCTGATGATATTGCCAGTGCAATTAACCAAATACTTGAAGGCGATACATGGCTACCAAAAGAGTTAAAAAACAAAGTAGCTGAAATTGAAGGTGAAGATAGAGAAATAGCAGCGCAAGTTGCCTCATTAACGCCTCAACAATACCGAGTGCTGCAATATCTGCACGAAGGTTTACTTAATAAGCAAATTGCTTATGAACTACACATCTCAGAAGCGACAGTAAAAGCACACATTACAGCCATATTTAGAAAACTCGGTGTGTACAATCGTACCCAAGCCGTTTTAATTGCCGCTAAATTAAAGCTCGAACCAATAGAGCAGGCATAATTTAGATTTAAAAAGTTATTAGCTTATTTATGAGCAAAAAAATGCCAGCAACAATGC
>NZ_BADY01000051.1:0-5504 GCF_000241185.1 Pseudoalteromonas sp. BSi20495 | reverse complement strand
TTAATGTAGAGGATAACGATGAGTTATCGGTAAATTTAGATAATGATTCTGCTCAGCTTGATACAGATTTAGCAATTGATGCTGAACCTCAAAATAATTCAAACGCTGAAATAGATGAAGCTCTTAATGTAGAAGATAGCGATGAATTACCGATAAATTCAGATGCTGGTATTTCGGTTAATGAATCTGAAACTCCCGAGCTTGAAGAAACTCAACCTACAGAGCCGGACGACGAATTATTACTCGATATTGATTCTGCTCAGCTTGATACAGATTTAGCAATTGATGCTGAGCCACAAAATAATTCAAGCGCTGAAATAGATGAAACTCTTAATGTAGAGGATGATGCTGATAGCGATGAATTATCGGTAAATTTAGATGACGAACCAACACATTCATTACCGAGCCAAACCGAACAAGACTTAATGAATGCGCTCTCAGCTGAAAATGATTTAAATAGCTTAGATGATGATTTTGACGATGAATTATTGCTTGATAATGACTTTGCGGAGCTTGATACAGATAGCGATGAATTATCGGTAAATTTAGATGATGCTATTACGGTTAATGAACCTGAAACTCCCAAGCTTGAAGAAACTCAAACTTTAGAGCCTGACGACGAATTATTACTCGATAATGATTCTGCTCAGCTTGATACAGATTTAGCAATTGATGCTGAGCCACAAAATAATTCAAGCGCTGAAATAGATGAAGCTCTTAATGTAGAGGATGCTGCTGATAGCGATGAATTATCGGTAAATTTAGATGACGAACCAACACATTCATTACCGAGTCAAACCGAACAAGACTTAATGAATGCGCTCTCAGCTGGAAACGATTTAAATAACTTGGATGATGATTTTGACGACGAGCTGTTACTTGATAATGATTTTACGGAACTTGATGCTGAATTAGAAAGCACCGCAGGCTCTGAAACTATGATTTCGGAAAACCCAGATGAAGCGCTTTCTAATGAGCTCGCTGGTGAGCAAACGAATGCCGATCGTGAAGCTGAAATAACCCGAACTGAGTTATTTAATAGCAGTGATATAGCATCAGATGATGAGCTTGATGATGAGTTTATGGCTGAGCTAACGGAAACTGATTTTGATTCATTACTTAACGAATTAGCTGAACCAGAAGAATTAAGTGTTGAAGATAGTAGTGAGTTTGACGTTGATTTTGACAGTTTACTAAAAGAAGACTTAGGAGTTGATGAGGCGTTAGTTGTTGAAGAACCGCTTGTCCAAAGTAACAATGTTGAGCAACTTGATAATGATGAATTTGTAGATATTGATTCATTATTAGAAGAAAGTGACGACGCAGAAATTGAACACGAACCTTACAACGACGTTAATATGGATGTTGGCTTGAGTGAATTTGACGCGTTACTTGCCGGTGATAATCCGACGGATGTTGATGCTGAAAGTGGTGGCTACTCAGCTAAATTAGATTTAGCGCGTGCTTATATTGAAATTGATGATTTTGATTCTGCGCTTAAAGTCATTGAGGATGTTATTAACAAAGGTCCTGAAGAAGTTCAAGAAGAGGCGCTTAGTTTAAAAGCTAAACTAAAATAATTAAAATGTTTATAAGAACCCGTATCTGGCTTAGCTAAATACGGGTTTTTTATGTGTATTGGTTTGATTACGACAGGTCTCCTTTTATTGCATCGTTAGATAGCATAAAATGCCTCGTTCATTAGCACAGTAGGTAAAGCAGTAATTATGCGAGTAGCACTTGGAGTTGAATACAACGGCGCACGTTATAGTGGTTGGCAACGTCAATCTCATGTAAATAGCGTACAGCAAGAAGTAGAAAAGGCGCTGTCGCGCATTTGTAATCATCCAGTTGAAGTTATATGTGCAGGTCGTACAGATGCGGGTGTACACGGTACAGGCCAAGTAATACACTTTGACACTGAGGCCGATCGCGATATGGTCGCATTTACACTAGGTATGAATACTTTAATGCCTAAAGATATTGCTATTCGTTTTGCTCAACCCGTTGCAGATGATTTTCACGCTCGTTTTAGTGCTACAGCACGTCGTTATCGTTATATTATTTATAACTCGCCTTTGCGAGGAGCTGTACTAAATGAAGGCGTTACGCATTTCCATCATCAACTAGATGAAACCAAAATGCAGGAAGCGTGTCAGTATTTAATTGGCAAACATGACTTTACTTCTTTTAGGGCCATTCATTGTCAAGCGAATACACCGACAAGAACAATTCATCATTTATCGGTACGTCGCCAAGGTACTTACGTTATTATTGATATTAAAGCGAATGCGTTTTTACATCACATGGTGCGTAATATCACAGGTAGTTTAATGGATGTTGGTTTACATAAACACCAACCTATATGGATAAAAGAGCTACTTGATTGTAAAGAACGCGCAAAGGCCAGTGCTACCGCTAAGGCTGCTGGTTTGTATTTAGTGGATGTTGACTACCCTGAGCAATTTGATATTCCTCAAACACCTTTAGGCCCTTTATTTTTGCCGGATATAGATGTTTAATTAAGGTTAGTATAAGTGCTTTTTATGAGCACTTTTAACTACTAAGACCAGTTTTTTATACCGCGTTAGTGTAATTCATGTTTTAATTGAAAAAATTTGTCTGCTAATTGCTATTAGCAGGCTCGCGACACAGAACAGTATTAAGAGAGTTGCAAATGAGTTGGCTAGAAAAAATCTTACCTAAAACGACAAAATCATCAGGTCGTAAAGAAATCCCAGAAGGTGTTTGGGCTAAGTGTACATCGTGTGATTCAATTTTATATAAAGCTGAATTAGAAAAGTCATTAAACGTATGTCCTAAGTGTGACCACCACATGCGTGTTAGTGGCCGTAAGCGCCTAGAGCACTTTTTAGATGAAGGTGATCGTCAAGAGCTTGGTACACAACATGAGCCTAAAGACATTCTTAAGTTTAAAGATTCTAAAAAGTACTCTGACCGTATCAGTGCAGCCCAAAAAGCAAGTGGTGAAAAAGATGCACTTGTGGCGATGAAAGGCCGATTAAAAGGTATTCCAGTGGCAGCGGTAGCATTTGAGTTCTCATTTATGGGTGGTTCAATGGCTTCGGTTGTTGGTGCTCGTTTTGTTGATGCTGTTGATCAATGTTTAGAGCACAATATGCCGCTTATCTGTTTTTCTGCATCAGGCGGAGCACGTATGCAAGAAGCGCTTATGTCGCTTATGCAAATGGCTAAAACAAGTGCTGCGCTTGCAAAAATGACTGAAAAAGGCCTTCCGTTTATTTCAGTAATGACTGACCCAACAATGGGTGGTGTATCTGCATCACTTGCTATGCTGGGCGATATTAACGTTGCAGAACCTAAAGCGTTAATTGGTTTTGCGGGTCCTCGTGTTATTGAGCAAACTGTTCGCGAAACATTACCTGAAGGTTTTCAGCGTAGTGAATTTTTGCTAGAACACGGTGCAATTGACATGATTATTGACCGCCGTGAAATGCGCGATACCCTTGCACGCATTTTAGCTAAATTTATGAACTTGCCTTCTACGGAACAAGAGCATAGAGTAGCGTAAATTTCAGCTTTACTGATTACACGCTATGACAAAAACAATTCCTAGCCAATCATCAAGCCTTGATGATTGGCTTTTTTATTTAGAAAGTGTTCACCCTGCTAACATTGCAATGGGCTTAGAACGAGTTGCTAATGTTGCCAACAATATTGGCCTTTTAAACACTCCAAGTAAAATTATTCTTATTGCCGGTACAAATGGTAAGGGCACCACTGCACGTTGCTTAGAGTCGCTATTACTAGCGCAAGGTTTTAGCGTGGGTACTTACGCATCTCCACATTTAATTCGTTATAACGAGCGTGTACGAGTTAATGGGGAAGAATTGGCAGACCAATTTCATATAGATGCTTTTCACCAGCTTGAGCAAGGCCGTAAAGACACTCCTCTGACTTATTTTGAATATGGTACTTTGGGGGCATTGGCAATTTTTAAACGCTGTAACGTCGATTATGTATTACTTGAGGTTGGTTTAGGTGGGCGCTTTGACGCTACAAATATAGTAACGCCGTATGCAAGTGTGATTACCACTATAGACTTAGACCATAAAGAGTATTTAGGTGATACCCGTGAGTTAGTGGCTTATGATAAAGCCGGTATTTTTCGTGAAAACACGCCCGCTATTATCGGGGATTTAAATATTCCTCATACAATGACTGATTATGGCAAGGAAATTAATGCCAATATGACGTTGTCGGGCAGTGACTTTATTTTCAAAGAAAATGCTGAGAGCTTTAATTGGCAATATAAACAGCATAATCTTGAAATAGATAAGCCAGCAATACCGTGTCAAAATGCAGCCACTGCGCTAACTGCGCTAAGTGTTTTAAACTTATTACCTAGTGTACAGATAATAAGAGATTGCCTAGCTAATTTAGTTGTAGAAGGGCGGTTTCAGCAGTTAAGTACTGAGCCTTTAGTCTTTACAGATGTGGCACATAACCCTGAGTCGGCGCGTTATTTAGCCAATAAGTTATCAAGCTATAAAGATAAAGGCTTTAAAATTCATGCATTAGTCGCTATGCTTGCTGATAAAGACAAAGTCGGTGTACTTAAAGAAGTAAGCAACCTGGTCGATGAGTGGTCGTTAGCGAGCTTAAGTAGCCCGCGAGGCGACACTGCAAGTAATTTACAAAATGCACTGCAGGAATTGTCTCATCATAATACTATCAATAGCTATGATAGTGTGGCACAGGCACTAAGTGTAATTTTACCAAAACAACAACGTGATACTATGTTGATTGTATTTGGTTCTTTTTTTACTGTGGCCGGCGCTATTAATTACTTTAAAAAATAGAGAGGATGTCGGTGAACTCAAGTTTTATTAATCGCTTAGTCGGAACAAGTATAGTGGTGATCGCAGCAATTGTGTTTATCCCTAATATACTCGATGGCGAAAAAGTGCATTATAAAGAAGGCTTTAAAGCGATTCCTGATCGCCCTGAGTTCAAAACAATCGATCTTCAAGAGTCAATTGATGAAAATGTTGCTAACGCAGAGCCACTAAAGCAAGATGAAATCGAAGATATTCAAGCTGACGATGAGGCTTTTGAGCAGCAAAATGCAATAGTGGAAAGTGATTATGCTGTAGAGGATAAAGTCGTTGAAGCAAGCATAGAGCCTAAAGCAAAACCAACGACTCCTGTTCAAGCTAAACCAAAACCGATTGCACCGCGTAAAAGTGATGAAAACCTAACGAGTATGGCTTATGTTATTCAATTAGGTAGTTTTTCACATGTTGCAAACGTAAAAGCATTACAAGCTAAACTAAAGGTTGAAGGGTTTAAAACGTTTACTAAACCGATTAAAACCCCAAATGGGACATTAACCAAAGTATTTGTTGGCCCTTCACTTGATAAAAGTGAATTACAAAAGCAGCTCCCCCAGCTTAAAAAGCTTACTAAATTAAATGGTAAAGTTACGCAATACGAAGTAACAAAATAATTATAAAAAGAAG
>NZ_BADY01000052.1:0-2819 GCF_000241185.1 Pseudoalteromonas sp. BSi20495 | reverse complement strand
GTTTGCCTCGCTACCTAAGTAGGTTGGCTGTTAGAACTCAATCTGTACGAGTGCCCACACAGATGATTGCTTTATATTGTTAAAGAACGTTTTGAGTCGCTTTAGCGTCTCAAGGGATGCGAATAATACACCCTTTATTTTTCGAGTCAATACTTAGTTTTAAACTTTCTTTTTAGAAGATTCAAAACCGAAGTTTTATTTAACTCTCTGAGTAGTTCGTGCCTCGCTATGCGTTGGCCTTTCCCGTCTCAGTGGGGTCGCACTATAGGGAGCGGCGCATTTTACGCAAGCGTTATTTGCATAAAATAGCAATTAAAATTAAGCCCCAAGCAAGCGCACATGATAAGCACAAGTTACCCACAAAACCCTGTTGATAACTCTGTTTTTGAACTTTAAAACTAAACACTTTTATCATGATGTGATAAGTTGCGGTCACTTTTTTTAACTCATGTATTTAGGCAGTATCCATGACAGACATAATAAATAGTATAAGTGCCCTTCTATGGGGGCAAGTTCTCGTCTACTTATTAATAGCAGCGGGCCTCTTCTTTACTTTTCGACTAGGCTTTATTCAATTTGTGCAATTTCCACATATGTTCAAAGTTATGTTTGGCTCTCGTAAATGTGCCGACAACGAAATTTCATCTTTTCAGGCTTTTTGTACTTCATTAGCTGCACGTGTTGGCACGGGTAACATGGCTGGCGTTGCTGTTGCTTTATATTTGGGTGGCCCAGGTGCTATTTTTTGGATGTGGACTATAGCCTTAATTGGTATGGCTACAAGCTTTGCCGAGAGTACCTTAGCACAAGCTTATAAAACAAAAGACGCCGAAGGCAATTTTAGAGGTGGCCCTGCTTATTATATGCAAAATGGTTTAGGTAAACGCTGGATGGGCGTTTTATTTTCGTTATGTTTAATTTTAGCCTTTGGTTTAGTATTTAACGCCGTACAGTCGAACTCTATTGCTGCAGCATTTGAAGTCGCGTTTGATGTACCTAAGTATATAGTAGGCATTTTCTTGGTTATTGGTTCTGGCATCATTATTTTTGGTGGCCTAAAAACCATTTCACGTTTTGCTGAAATGGTTGTGCCATTTATGGCATTAGCTTACCTGCTGGTTGCTCTTTATGTATGCGCCACTAACTTTACTGCTCTACCAGATGTGCTAGTGCTTATCATAAAAAGTGCTTTTGGTATTGAACAAGCTGGTGCTGGTGCTATTGGATACGGTGTCACACAAGCGATGATCCAAGGTATAAAGCGTGGCTTATTCTCAAACGAAGCCGGTATGGGTAGTGCAGCTAACGCCGCAGCTACTGCGACGCCTTACCCTCCTCATCCTGCATCACAAGGTTATGTGCAAATGTTAGGTGTATTTATCGATACTATTGTTATTTGTACAGCGACTGCTTCTCTGATATTACTATCTCAGCAATTAGTACCTGAATCTGGTGTTATGGGGATTGAACTTACACAAGCAGCATTACAAGAACATGTTGGCGATTGGGGTACTTACTTTATTGCTATTGCTATATTGTTTTTTGCTTTTACTTCTATTGTGGCTAATTACTCTTACGCTGAAACAAATTTAATGTTTTTAGAGCACAACTCTAATAAAGGTATGTTTATCTTTAGACTGGTGGTTTTAGGTATGGTGATGTTTGGTGCTGTTGGTGAGCTTGGTTTAATTTGGACGCTGGCAGATATATCAATGGGCTTAATGGCCATTGTAAACGTTATAGCGCTATTTATGCTTTCAGGTGTTGTTGTATGGCTTTCAAAAGACTATAACGAACAACACAAAAAGGGCTTAATACCCACCTTTGACAAAAGTAAGCATCCTAAACTTGCTAAAGAGGTCGATCCTGAGGCCTGGAAATAAACAACAACCAGCGAGCTACGGCTCGCTTTTTTAGTTCTAAAATAAAAAGCACTTACATTAAGTCACTCTACCCTTTATAAATGAAAAGCAGTTACGGACGATATGTACTATATAGATATTATCTAATTATCAGCTTAGATAAGACAACCTACAAAAATAGGTGTTCAATGCCAATAATTCTGCATAAGTGCTTTTGCCTATTTGGAGTTCTCACCATAACTCTAGGCTTACTATTACCCGTGATTTTTAACTTCCAATGAACATGTATTACTAACCAATTCGATAATTATACCAACCTGCATAAATCTTTAAGCACTTTAACAAATTAAATTGCACTATAACGTCGTTAAAAGTTTTTTATTTAGAACAACCAGATACAAAAACTTTTGCCTAGTTCTAGCGTAATTTTCTTAACGTTAAATAGATCCTATATATAAGCGGATTGGTATTACTTTATGCTATCAGTACATGAGTGCGTGATCTTTGCTTTCAAGGCTGTTTGCTCTAGATATGTAAATTGCTTTACTGTTTTAAATTATCTAAAGCTCACGGTCTATTTTACGGGTTGACATCATAAGCCTATGACGATTAGCCCAATTCAAAGTGCACAATTAGTATTAGGTGCCACGCGTCACTAAGGGTTGTGTGGCTGGTTTATTTGAGACGTTATAAGATTGGGTTTAGAGATATTACATTATGCATATCAAGATAATATAAATCATAGAAAACATAAAAATAGTAAATCAGGTTCTTGCTGGATATTTTTATATATTAGAAGGTGTATTAAATGGTTTTTAAGCGGAGTGCTTAATATAAAGATGGTGCCCGAGGCCGGACTTGAACCGGCACGACTTGTTAGTCGAGGGATTTTAAATCCCTTGTGTCTACCAATTCCACCACTCGGGCATCGAGTTTGCTAATTAAAGCGTGTGGAGT
>NZ_BADY01000053.1:0-19772 GCF_000241185.1 Pseudoalteromonas sp. BSi20495 | reverse complement strand
GCTTTTTGTTTTTAAAATGTGTATTTCTTATACCAATTCGCTTAATTAAATAAGCTATTTTGAGGCTGGAAAAACGTGTTGATAGCTAGGCAAAAAATTCGATATTTAGTTGTTCTCGGCAATTGCTCCTGCATTGCTCTACCTTCTGCATCCATGCAGTCGTAAATGAGAATTTTTTAACGCAGGTAGCGACACGTTTAGCCCCGCAAAATGATTAAGTATTATTGCGGATTGGTATTAAGCTACAAACACAACTCTCTAAATGGCAATGTGGCTGCGCCAATTGATACCGGAAAATTATCAATATTAGAAACCACCAGCTTTGGCATAGGACGTTTAGCGCCACGTCTAAATTGTGCATAAACCTCCGTACGTGCAATAACTTTTTCAGCCAACTCTTTTGGAATATGGCCACCAATAATAATCGCTTCAGCATCTAATAATGCCGAGCAACAGGTTGCCACTAAATCAAATGAGTCTTGAACTTTAAACAGCCACTCTTCAACGCCAGGCCAATCGGGGTCAAAGTTGTCATGCAGGTCGTAAATAGAAGTAACCGCTACGCCATTTTTTTTCAAAATACGTTTTAGTAATTCAAGATTAGGGTGGGCATATAATTTAGGGGGTAGCATGTCGCCAAGCTCACCTGCGTTTCCGTATGTGCCGCGCAGTACGTCACCATTATTTACAATACCGCCACCAAATGCGGCCGACACAAACATATAAACAAAGTTTTTATACTCGCGTCCAATACCAGCAACACCCTCACCTGCGGCTGCACCTGTAGCATCGTTAACAACCCAAGTAGGGAGTTGAAAATGCTGCGACACAATATCGATAATATCCACCTGCGACCACTCTTCTAGCATATGGTGGGTATTCATTTTCCCATCCATTGAGCTAAAAAAGCCAGAGATACCCACGCCCATTCCCAGTACTTTTTCACTCGGAATGTCGCGCTCAGCGCTTATATCTTCCACCAGCTTTTGTGCACATTTAAGCACATTATTAATGCTCATATCCGACATTAGCTGCATATGGGTGTAAACCACCTTTCCCGTAAAATCCATTACGGCAAGCGAAATAGCATCAAGCAAAATAGCTAAGCCAAAGGTAAATCCGTAATCGGGGTTAAGGGCAATGCCAAACCCAGGTTTGCCTTTTTTATTAGGAATTAGCGTATCAGTTTGTACAATTACACCGTGTTGGGTTAACGACTTAAGTAAACGCGACACAGTTTGCTGTGGAATACGAGTTGCGCTCACAATATGACTTTGAGTTACGCACTTTTCCCAAAACACCACTTTTATAATATCGCGCTCAATATCTTGAAATAGTTTTTCGCCTTTTCCAAGCTCAAAACCAGAGCGTAATAAGTTACTGTTGTTTAACGAAAACATAGCTATTAACCCTAACAAAATTGGAGCACAAGATTACGTGAAACCATTATAAAGAACAAGTGGGCAAACTGCGCCTACTCAATCACTATCACTCTAAAATCGTTCACATTTGTGTTAGTTGGCCCAGTAATAATTAAATCATCAATGGCTTTAAAAAACTGATGGCTATTATGTCCTTCTAACTGCGCGTGTAAGCTTTCGCCAGTATCTTGTGCGCGAGCAATCGTACTGCTATTTATGTACGCACCCGCTACATCTTTACTACCATCTACACCATCGGTATCACAAGCAAGTGCGTAAATACCCGCTTCGCCATTAAGTGCCTCAGCCAACGCCATTAAGTATTCTTGATTGGGCCCACCATCGCCATAAGCATCAGCTACGGTTACGGTAAGCTCGCCACCAGAGAACAACATAACGCGCTTGCCTTGGGCTTTTTGATCAAGAGCGATAGCCGCATGTTGCTTTGCAACTTCTTTAGCCTCACCTTGAATATTATACCCTAGTACCTGAGTTTCCCAGCCTTCGTGCTGTGCAACACTTATAGCGCTATCAATAGCATGCTGCGCATTTGCAACAATAAAGTACTCACCCACAGTATCAGCAACTCGTTTTTGCTCTGGTTTTAATAAATGCGCTTCAACCTCTGCCATTACTGGCCAATTGTACTTTTGTAAAATAGCCAGTGCATCGGCTTTAGTACTGCCATCGCTAATAGTAGGGCCTGATGCTATATCACTTGGTTTGTCCCCTACTACATCTGAAATAATGAGCGTAACGTAATCCGACTTAGCGGCCTGCGCTAACTTACCGCCTTTAACAAGTGACAACTGCTTACGCACTACATTTATTTCATCAACGCTTGCACCACTTCTAAGTAAAAACTGATTAAGCTTTTGCTTTTGTGAAAAAGGCACATCATCAACAGGTAGGCACATCAACGACGAACCGCCCCCCGAAATAATAAACAAAATAGGAATATCAGCCGGGTTATTTTTTACAAGTTCCAATAACTCTTTGCCAGCAGCTAAGCTGTTATCGTCTGGTGTTGGGTGGTTTGCACTAAGCACTTTAATTCGCCCAGTATCACCGCTACTTTCGTAGCCATAACGCGTTACCACTGCGCCAAAACATTTATCACCATAAAAGCGATTAACTTCGGCGGCCATTTCAGCGGCGGCTTTACCCGCCCCAACTACACACAAACCTTTGCTTGCATCTATATTTTCTAAATACTTACTCATGCAAGCACTCGGTTTGCAGGCATTTACCGCAGTGGTAAATAAATCAATTAAAAACGACTTTTTAGAATCCATTAGTCACAGCTCACGAAAAAATTGAAGGAATAGCTAAACAAATTAATATCATCACAATAAACATGCTAAGTAGCATAACGATATCTTTGCCAGTTAAAATTGAGTTTGATACGGTCTCGGCATTTTGTACTTTTGTGACTTCGTTTACCTCTCTTGGAATTAAACGACTCGTAACATAAATAATCACAGCGGCGCTTACAAAACCGATAAAATTCCACCAAAACCAGAAAATATCTGGCGCAAATACCGACACCAACAAGTTAATTAATACACCACTAATTAAGCCAATATTGGCATGCAATGCAGCACTGCGTTTACTTAATACAGCAACTAAAAATACCGCCAGTATTGGGCCATAAAATAGCGAGCCGACTTTGTTAATAGCTTCAATAATGGTCGGCGCTATGTCACCGGCAAAAAGTGATAGTACTAAGGTAATTGCACCCCATGCTAAACCTAAGTATTTAGCTAACTTTAAGTAAGATGGTTGGTCTAGCTCTTTATTAGATATACGGCTGTAATCTTCAATACTTACCGCCGAAAGTGAATTAATTGCAGAGCTAAGTGACGACATCGCTGCCGACAAAATAGCGACAACTAACAAACCAATTAAGCCGTGCGGTAGGTAATCTAAAATAAATATAGGCATCATCCAATCAGGGTTATCTGCTGGAATTTTTGCTAAAAATTCAGGATTACTCATTGCCAATGTGCCAACAATTAAACCCGAGACACAATATAAAATAGTAATAGGAAAGCGCACTACACCATTTGCTAAAATCATGTAGCGTAGGTTTTTAGGATCTTTTGCACTGAGCGCACGTTGCGCTTGCGTTTGGTCACATCCGTAGTAAGAGGCGTAAAGTACCACACCACCAAAAATCATCGGTAAAAAGCCAAAGCCATCACCACTAAAACCAAATGAATCAAACTTAATCGCTTCTAATCGGCTCGAATCAACATTGGCAATAAAGGTATCAACCCCACCTAAGTGATACAGTCCAAATCCAATACAAGCAATAGTACCCAGTACAATGATGATCATTTGAATTGCATCACCGTACACTACAGCTTTCATCCCACCTTGCAATGAATACAAAACGGTTATAACACCCGTTAATACAATAGCTTGCCATGCTTCTATTCCCATGGTGCCTTGTAAAATAAGCGATACCGCGTAAATCATAATGCCGGTGGCAAACGCACGGCTAAATTGAAACACCACACTAATAAGCACACGGGTTGAGCGGCCAAAGCGCATTTCTAAATAATCGTAAATACTGACAATGCCGCTTTTATAAAGCTTGGGTAAAATAGTCGCTAAAATTAAAATCATCGCCAGCGGAACACCCAACTCATACGAGAGCCATTGCATACCACCGCCTTCACGCAAACCAACAAATGCAGGAGCCGAAATAAAGCTAATAGCCGAAAGCTGAGTGGCCATTACCGACAAAGCCAAAGGCTTCCAACCTAAGCTTTTACCCCCTAAAAAGTAATCACTTTTATTGGTTTGTTCGCGTAGCATAAATCCCATTACCAATAAGGCACCAAGATAAAGAGCAACTATTGAAAAATCTAATATATTCATAATTAATTCGCGTATTCACAATATGAAAACACTGCGCCTTTTCAAAAATTAAATACCAAATGGCTACCTGCCCTTACCTTTTTAAATAAACGAACCTAATCAAAAAGATAAACCTGTAGCTAACTTAGCTGAAAAATACATCACAATGCAAAAAACCTATTAACCCCAAAGTAGATTAATAGGCATAAAGCATTTATTTAAAAGTCGTATTTAACTCTTAAAGTAACGCGTCGTGGGAGAATTGGGCGACCTACAAAATATGGGTTATCTGCCGTTTGGCTATTACCTAGACGAGGCGAACCTTCAGTAACACCGTCAGAATCAAACAGGTTAAATACCCCAACGCTTAAGCGTACTGTTTGCTCTGGTGCAACTTGCCAGTTATAGCCTGCATCAAATCTAAATAAGTGGAATGAATCAAGTTCCACAGAGTTTGCATCATTAGCAAAGTTTTTACCTGTAAAGTTATGGTAAATCGATGCATCCCAGTTATCTGCGGTGTAGCTAATAGATGAGTTAAATAATATTTTTGGTTTACGACGTAATTCGTTACCAATAATAGAAGGGTCTGAGTCAAATTCAGTAAATTCGTGATCAGTGTAGGTCATGTTGGCATCAACAGCCCACTCATCGGTAATATCGTAACGACCAGTAAGCTCAACACCCATTGCTTTAGTTGATTGCATAACTGGCAGCTCTAATACGCCCCCATTACCATCATTTACAAAGTCTACGCTGCGTCTGTCTTTTAAGTCAGTTCTAAATAACGCAATGCTACCGCTAAAGTCGTTATCAAAAAACTTAACACCTAGCTCGCCTTGCTCAACAATTTCGGCTTCGTAGCTGGCAGGCTCGCCTAAATCGTTAAACTGAATACCTCTAATTTCGGGGAAGAAAAACCCGCGCGATGCATTGGCATATATATTTAAATTATCAGTTAAGCGATATAACGCCGCCCCTGATACAGCAAATTCAGACGTGTCGACTTCGCCGTAAGTCATTACACCACTGCCCGTAGTGTTAACTTGTAAGTTAGGTGCAAGCGTTGGATCATCAGAAATCTGAACTACTTGGCTGCCTTCGCGACTAATTTTGCCTTCAATTTCTTCGTAGCGAACACCAAAGTCAAAAATCCAATCGTCACTTTCCATTTGATCCGCTACGTATAATGCCCGGCGGGTAGCGCTAATGGTTTGGTTAGTATAAGAAATACCTGGGCCACTAATACCATTTTGAGTGTACTGAACCTCATCGCCATTGACATCGGTATACGTTAAGTCGATTAAGCGAGGGTTGTTATTAAACTCACCTAAGTAAGTTGTAGTAACGTTGTCGTCGTCGGCTTCACTGTGCGAGAAAAATGTACCGACTGTAATATCGTGGCTAAAATCACCTACAAAAATACTTTTGATGATATTAAATTCTGCAGAAAAATCTTCAGCTGGGCGGTCACGGTCTAAAATACGGTTAGCAAATAGTAAGTCATCACTTGCAAGTGCTACACCTGAATTAACATAAGAAAACTCAGCACCGCTTGCATCACCTAGCCCTCGGTTAGCTAAAAAGTCGTCTTGGCTTTCAGGTACATTAATAATACCGTCGCCGTCTAAAAATAGATTAAATTCGTGTTGATATTTAGCGTATTTACTGCGCATATTAATGGCAAAATCGTTAGCGAGTTCTTTTTCAAACACCACTGAAATAGAGCCACCTTTAGTAACTACACCATCGCTGATTGGCGATTCATAACGACCATTTGCTGCATCGTACGTTAAGTTAGATACTTGCGCCGTTTGCAGTGATTCGACTTCACGACCATCATTACCACTTAAGCGCTCGCGGCTGTCGCCATCAAGTGGAATAGGTAAGTAAAACTGAGCTTGGTCGTCAATGTACTGTCCGTAAACAGTAAATGAGCCAGAGCCATCATCAAATTCTTTACGAATATTACCACGCAACTGTGTACCTTTAGTCTCAAGGCCTGTATCTAATGGGCCCTCGTCGTAACGGTAAAAGCCAGAAAGCGCATAATATAAGCCGTCTTCGTTAAGTGGACCGCTCGTTGCAAAATCTAAGCGAGTACGCCCTTGGTCAGAAAGCTCCATTTGTACGGTACTTTGCGGATCATCACTGCCCGTTTTAGAAATATAGTTAATAATACCGGCCACAGAACCTTGGCCAAATAAATTAGATACACCACCACGCACAAACTCTACGCGCTCAATACCCAAATCATTACGGTAATACACATCAAACGCCGATGAGTTTAAACCAAAAACACTCAAACTAGGTGAACCGTCATACGACAGTGGCGTAAACTGAAACTGACCCGATGAAGGTAAGCCTCTTACTTGTAGATTAGTAGCGACTTCACCGCCACCGCCTTCTACTTTAATACCCGGAATATAGCGAAGCACATCCGCTTGGCTACTTGAAGACAGCTTTACCAGCTCGTCTTCACTAATAGATGTTACTGATTGTGGAGTGTCTGAAATAACACGCCCTTTACTGGTACCAGAGACGATAATACGCTCAACGTTGTTAGCTTTTTTTGCTGTATCTGGTGCAGCTTCTTCTGCCGCATAAGCGCCCTGTGCAAGGCATAAAGATACAATAGAGGCGATCGTTGTTTTATTCACGGGTATTCTCCAATTGTGCTGGTTGTCTGTGTGTATTTACTTAGAGTGAGGCTAAGCAAAGCCGAAATAATCAAGTAAAAATGTTAGTTTTTTGTTACTTCGAACAGGATTTAAGCACAGAAAAAAACATTTACAACCCATAATGAGTGCTTTAATATTATCCAAATCGGAAATAACACACAAAGAGCACCCAATATGACTACTGTAAACAGCGGTAAAATTGACTCAGCAACGGCTTCATCGCTTGCAGACCTTGCTACTAAAACACTTATAGCGAACGACTTAGGTGGCTATACAGTACCAACACATGGCCTATACCCGTTTCAGTGGAACTGGGATTCAGCCATTACAGCGCTAGGTTGGATGAAATCAGACGAAAGCCGCGCATGGCAAGAAATTGATGTGTTATTTTCAGGCCAATGGGATAACGGCATGGTGCCGCACATCTTGTTTCATAAAGATTCTGATACTTATTTTCCTGGCCCTGACGTATGGGGTTCGGATAAAAAAATTAAAAGTACGTCTATTTCACAGCCGCCAGTAGTCGCCACCATAATGAAAGAAATGCTTGCCAGCGCTAAAGATAAAGCACTTGCAGAACAAAAAGTTAAAGCGTTATTTTCACAAGTAGTTGATTATCATTTATGGTGGTACAACGACCGAGATCCTGAAAAAACAGGTTTAGTAGTGACCTACCACCCGTGGGAATCGGGCATGGATAACAGCCCATCGTGGGATGACGCTCTTCATGCTGTGCCGTGTGTGGATTGGGAGTATACGCGCCGTGATACAAGTCATGTAGATTCATCTCAGCGCCCACATAAAAGTGAATACGACCGCTTTTTATACCTTGTAGACTTTTTCAAACGTAACAACTTTGACAGCAAAGTGATTTACGAGACCAGCCCGTACAAAATGAATGACCTAGGTATTATTGCTATTTTACACCGTGCAACCAAAGATTTACTCAAAATGGGTGAACAACTTGACTTAAACGATGCTCGCACTGATTACTTAGCACAGCGCTTACAAATAACAGAGCAAGCCATAAACACTTTATGGTGTGAACAAAGCCAGTACTTTTATTGCAGAGATGTATTAACTAACAGCTTGGCTAAAGTTAAAACATCAGCCGCGCTATTAACTGTATATGCAGGTTTAACAAGCGATGAGCAAACTAAAATAATTAATACAGCCACCGAAGATTTTATTGAGTCGAGCCAATTTAGTGTGGCATCTACTCACCCTAAAGAAGAAAAATACGAGCCACAACGCTACTGGCGTGGCCCGATTTGGTTACACATCAACTGGATGATAGCCATAGGCCTTAAAGAAGCAGGCTTTGTAACAACGGCTAACAAAATTCAAGATGACACTCGCAACCTAGTTGTTAAGTCAGGCTACTACGAATATTTTAACCCAGAAACAGGTGCTGGCTGTGGTGGTAAAGATTTTTCATGGACAGCTGCAATAGCATTACATTGGCTACTTGACTAATAACTAAGGCAAGATCATGAAACACACAATATGCTTTGGTGAAGTACTGGTTGATTTACTTTCAAATAAATTGAGCCAAAACAGCAACGAACACGAAGCGTTTACAAAGTTTGCAGGCGGTGCGCCTGCAAACGTAAGCGTTGCCATTGCAAAGCTAGGCGGTAATGCCTATTTTGCAGGAATGCTAAGCACTGATAGCTTTGGCGACTTTTTACATAATGCATTAAAAGAGCAAGGTGTAAAAACCGACTTTATGCGTTTTACCAACCAAGCAAAAACAGCCCTTGCGTTTGTATCACTCGATAACGATGGCGATCGCACGTTTGAGTTTTACCGTGATAACACCGCCGATTTGCACTTTAGTAACGATGACTTTAGTCGCGAATGGTTTGAGCAATGCGATATTTTTCATATTTGCTCAAACACATTAACCAACAAAAACATCAGAAACACCACCGCTTACGGTGTTAAATTTGCAAAACAAAATAACTCAATTGTAAGCTTTGATATTAACTTGCGCCTCAATTTATGGCCAAGCGATGCCAACCCTCGCGAGCATATTTTACCGTTATTAAAAGACTGCTCAATTATTAAAGCCTCAAAAGAAGAGCTTGAATACTTAGCGGGTGAACAATCGAGCGATGAGTTTATTGCCCAAACACTTAATAACGGTTGTGAGCTATTTGTAGTTACTGATGCAAGTAACCCAATGTATTGGTTTACTAAACACGGCAAACAAATGCTTATCCCTAAAAAAGTAACTATGGTTGATGCTACCGCTGCAGGGGATGCGTTTGTAGGTGGACTGCTGTATCAGCTAGGCCTACAAAACCTAACACCCAGCTCTTTTAGCGAGCTTTGCAACACGCCCAAAACACTAACAACTATTTTTGAATTTGCTTCGTTATGTGGTGCCCATGCCGCATCTTACAAAGGGGCATTTAACTCCCTACCTAACCAAAAGTCTCTACACGACTTTAGGAGCAAACTATGAAAAGCACACCTGATAACTTTAAAAGCCGTGAATTTTTAACGCAGCACATTAGCGACACGTTAGCGTTTTATGAGCCAAATATTGACGATGAACACGGTGGTTTTTACCAAAACTTTTCTGATAACGGTGAGGTATTTGATAAACACACGCGCCACTTAGTAAGCTCTACTCGTTTTGTATTTAACTATGCACGCGCGTATCAAACCTTTAATGACGAAAAGTACCTTAATCGTGTTAAATCGGGGATTGAGTTTATTCGTAAGCATCACCTTGTTGAGCAAACTGGTGGCTACAACTGGTTATTAAAAGTTGAAAACGGTCAAGCCACCGTGCTTGATAACACCAATCATTGTTATGGCTTTGCATTTGTTATTTTAGCGTACAGCTGGGCATACCGCGTAGGCGTTACGCAAGCACGTAAATATCTCAACGATACATTTCAAACAATGGAAACACATTTTTGGGATGCAAAAGCCGGATTATATAAAGATCAACATAACAGCGACTTCACAAAATGTGATTCATACCGCGGCCAAAATGCCAACATGCATACTTGTGAAGCACTGATTGCCGCTTATGAAGCCACAAAAGACGAAATATTTTTAAACCGTGCGCTCACACTTGCCGACAACATGGTTAATCGCCAAGCTAATTTAATGGGCGGATTAATCTGGGAGCATTACGATATAAATTGGCAGGTCGATTTAGAGTACAACAAAGACGATCCTAAAAATTTATTTCGTCCGTGGGGCTTTCAACCTGGCCATCAAACAGAGTGGTCAAAACTACTTATGTTTTTAAATAAGCATAAGCCACAAAAATGGCTTATTGAACGCGCTCAAGCCTTATTTGATAACTCGATAAATGTAGCCTGGGATAAAAAACACGGCGGTATTTGCTACGGCTTTGCCCCTGATAAAACTATTTGCGATGACGATAAATACTTTTGGGTGCAAGCCGAAACTCTGTGTTGTGCCGCGTATCTTTATCAAGCAACAGGGGATGAAAAATATCAGCAATGGTATGACAAAATTTGGCAGTATTCGTGGCAGCATTTAGTCGATCATAAATACGGCGCTTGGTTTAGAATTTTAACTGCTGACAATAAAAAAATAGACACGATGAAAAGCCCAATAGGTAAAACTGATTACCATACAATGGGCGCCTGTTTTGATGTGCTCGAACTATTAAAGTAACTATGTAATTATAACTTTTACAGTGTTGTGTAGACCTTTTAACCGCCAGTTTGGCGGTTTTTTTATTTTATGCAGATAAACATCACTAACCAATGGCTTACGAAATCACTTTAATTAGTCTATTGAATTACATGGAAAGCCATAAATAACGGAAGGTGAAATCCTCTCTCGCTGATTCCCTAATTGAATCCTGTGCCATGAAATAAACATAATAACCGATGATATTTAAATACTAACCATCAGTTATAATTAGTATTTTCATCCCTCAGGATTGAAATTCATTTGAAATAGAAAGACATTTAACTGCAGCCTAAAGTCTATAATACAATTGAGTAAATAATTTCTAATTTTAAATAATAGTTTTTATTAGTTTTCTCCTTAAGTCGACTGAGGTTGAATTATCATGGTCATAGCCGAATAAATCAAAATAAACATCATATTCATTGCGTCTTGTATTTAATAATTAAATACAGCTTTAAATAAATTAAATTCGCTGATTGTAACAAGTAATTAGTTACTATTTTCGGTCATTCATAATATTATTAATTCGTTTGAGGAAGTACCATGCGGTCTTGAGTTATCGCAAAACAAATTATAATTATCTTGCGAATCCTAATGGTAACCTTGAAAAAGGAGCTTAAATAATTATATATAATGTAAGCCCAATTAAAGGACGAATATGGATAGTAAAGATAAAAAAGAGCTTAGCGAGACCGATATTTGTGATTTATTTATCACTCCCGCAATTAAAAAAGCAGGTTGGGATCAATTAAAGCAAGTTCGACGTGAGTTCCGTTTAACTCCCGGACCTATTGGCGTCCGAGGAGATCTATCTTTTCGTCGTAAACATAAAAGTAAAATTGCTGATTATGCGCTTTTTTGGAAACCGGGTGTACCAATTGGCATTGTTGAAGCAAAAAATAATAAGAAAAAAGTAAGTGAAGGTATGCAGCAAGCTTTAAGCTATGCCGCTACCCTAGAAGTCCCAAGTGCATTTAGTTCAAATGGTGATGCTTTTGAGTCTAGCAACTTACTCGCTGAGCCACCGGAAGATGTACAAATTGAAATTCCATTAGACCAATTTCCTCCTCCAGAGTTACTTTGGCTGCGTTATAAGCAATTTCACAATATTGCCGATGAAATGGAAGACGTGGTCTTGCAACCCTTTCATACCGACTCGTCAGGTAAAGAACCAAGATATTATCAAATAGATGCAATTAACCGTACGGTTGAAGCTGTAGCGAAAGGCCAGCCTAAAATACTACTCGTCATGGCTACTGGCACCGGAAAAACCTACACCGCATTCCAAATCATTTACCGTTTACGTAAAGCTGGGAAGGCAAATAAAGTACTGTTCCTTGCGGATAGAAATATCCTTGTAGATCAAACTCTAATGAATGATTTTAAGCCGTTTGGTTCTACTATGTGCAAGATAAAAAATAGAAAAATCGATCCGTCATACGACGTGTATTTAGGACTATACCAAGCGTTAACAGGCCCTGAAGAAAGTGATAAAATATTTAAAACAGTTTCACCTGATTTCTTTGATCTTATTGTTATTGATGAGTGTCATCGTGGCAGCGCTAAAGACGACTCTAATTGGCGTGAAATTTTACAATACTTTGACAGTGCTACTCAAATAGGCCTAACTGCTACACCAAAAGAAATTAAGCCAGTTGATGGTGAAATAATTAATCCTGAATATAACATTAAATATTTTGGTGAACCCGTTTACAAATATAGCTTAAAACAAGGCATTGATGATGGTTTCCTTGCGCCTTATAAAGTAATTAAAATTGATATTGATCGTGATATTTCTGGCTGGTCTCCGGCAGCAGGCATGACGGATGATTTAGGCTCAGAAATTGAGGGGCGAGTTTATAATCAGCAAGATTTCGACAGAACCTTAGTGCTCAACCAACGTACTAAACTTATTGCAAAAAGAGTGATGAAGTATCTTCGTGCCTACGATCCTTATGCAAAAACAATTATTTTTTGTGAAGACATCGAGCACGCTGAGCGTATGCGTAAAGCTATCACCAATGAAGCAAGAGAGTTCGTTAGAGAAGATATACGTTATGTTATGCGTATTACCGGTGACAGCGTTGAAGGTAAAGCTGAATTAGACAACTTTATTGACTCTGAAAGTCGTTATCCTGTTATTGCAACAACCTCAGAGTTACTTAGCACTGGAGTTGATGCTAAAACCTGTAAACTTATTGTGTTAGATAAATCCATTAAAGCTATGAGTTCTTTTAAACAGATTATTGGTCGTGGTACACGTATCGATGAAGAATATAATAAATTTTACTTCACCATAATGGACTTTAAAAAAGCGACTGAGCTGTTCTACGATGCCGACTTTGATGGTGAGCCTGTCATTATTTATGAACCAACAGATGATGACGACCCATTACCACCAGATCCTGATCCAGAGCCAGAGGACGATGAATACATCGATGATGGGGATGACGAAGACAAAGAACCAAGAATAAAAACCTATGCCAGTTCTGTTTCTGCAAGAATAATATCTGAGCGTTTATTAGTACGCGAAGAAGGTGGTGTGTTTATTACTGAAAGCTATCGAGATTATAGTAAGCGTACTATCACTGAAGATTACAGCTCGCTTGATGACTTTTTAAAAAGTTGGAATAGTACCAAGAAGAAAAAAGCGATTATTGATGAGTTAGAGAAAAAAGGAATATTAATCGAACAACTTGCGCATGAAGTCGGTAAAGAGTTCGAATATTTCGATTTAATCTGCCACGTAGCGTATGATCAGCCGCCTTTAACACGTAAAGAAAGAGCGCAGAATGTTAAAAAGCGGAACTACTTTGCTAAGTATAGTGAACAGGCAAAAGAAGTATTAAATGCACTATTAGACAAATATCAAGACGAAGGTGTGGCCGCCATTGAAACGGGTAAAGTATTACGTTTAAAACCGTTTGATCAAATAGGCACACCAATGGAAATCGTTAACGACGTCTTTGGTGGTAAACAGCACTACGACAACGCAATCAATGAATTAGAACAACAACTATATCAACAGGAACAAGCTTAATGAGTAATATTTCCGGCATCATAAAATCAATTCAAGACATCATGCGTAAAGACGTGGGTGTTGATGGCGATGCACAAAGAATTAGCCAACTTGTGTGGCTATTTTTCTTAAAAATATATGATGACCGTGAAGCTGAGCAAGAACTGTTAGATGATGATTTTCAATCACCCTTGCCTGAAGAGTTACGTTGGCGCAATTGGGCGGTAAATCGTGAAGGAATAACCGGTGATATATTATTAGACTTTATAAGAACTCAGTTATTTCCTACTTTACAGACCAACTTAAACGTTCACTTGAGAAGTAACGAAGGCGCACAAGCACGCGTTATTACCATGGTATTTGAAGATGCCATTAATTTTATGAAATCTGGCACCCTGTTGCGCCAAGTGATTAATAAAATAAACGAGATAAATTTTAATAATACTAATGATCGCCATACCTTTGGTGGCATTTATGAGCAAATTTTAAAAGATTTACAAAGTGCGGGTAACTCTGGTGAGTTTTATACCCCACGCGCGGTAACCCGTTTTATTGTTAATCGTGTTGACCCTAAATTAGAAGATAAGGTACTTGACCCTGCCTGTGGCACTGGCGGCTTTTTAAGCTGTGCTATTGACCACAAACGTGAGCATTATGTTAGTTCACCCAGCGATGAGCAAACCCTAGCAGAGTCGATTAATGGTGTTGAAAAAAAATCGATGCCACATATGTTGTGTATCACTAATATGATATTACACGGTATTGATACGCCCCAGCAGATCCGTCATGACAATACACTAGAAAGACCTTACAAAGATTACACTGAAAAAGATCGTGTAAACGTAATTTTAACCAACCCGCCTTTTGGTGGCATGGAAGAAGACGGTATCGAAAACAACTTCCCAGCTAAATTCCGTACCAGAGAAACCGCTGATTTATTTATGGCGTTAATCATCAGGTTATTGAAAAAAGATGGTCGTGCTGCCGTGGTTTTACCCGATGGATTTTTGTTTGGAGAGGGTATGAAAACCCGTTTAAAAGAAGCGTTAACCACTGAATGTAATTTACATACCATTGTTCGCTTGCCTAAAGGGGTATTTAACCCTTATACCGGCATCAATACCAACATTTTGTTTTTTACTAAGGGCGATGGTACGCCAGACACAGCTACCAAAAATATATGGTTTTACGAACACCCATATCCTGAAGGTGTAAAAAGTTATAACAAATCTAAACCAATGACCTTTGAAGAATTTCAACCAGAAATTGACTGGTGGGGAGATGAAGCTGACGGTTTTTCCAGGCGTGAAACTACAGAGCAAGCATGGCAAGTGAGCATTGAAGAAATTCAAAAGCGCAATTACAACCTAGATATTAAAAATCCACATATTGGTGAAGTTATCAATCATGATCCTGAACAGCTATTAGCAGAATACAATCAACAGCAAGGTGATATTCAAGCCCTGCGTACACAGCTAAAAGATATTTTAAGTGCAGCGTTAGCTGATAACGGTCAATAGGCTTTTTAGGTAATAACAATATGACAAAGTTACATAACTTAATTACCGATAATATCGACATTTGGACCAGCGCAATAAAAAAACGCTCGGCAACAGGTCGTGGTAGCAGCAAAAAAATTGAATTAACAGGCGTTAAAAAATTACGTGAATTGATTTTAGATTTAGCTGTTAGGGGTAAACTATTATCTCAAGACCAAAATGATGAACCAGCTTCTAAACTATTAAAAAGTATTGATAAAGAAAAAGCTCAATTAATTAAAAATAAAGAATTAAAAAGATCTAAGGTATTACCTGAACTTTTAGAGGATGAGTGCATTTTTGATATACCAGAATCTTGGTTGTGGTGCAGATTAGGTAATATATGTAAAAAATTGACGGATGGGTCTCATAACCCTCCTTCGAATTCTGGTATGGGGTTTCCTATGCTGAGTTGTCAAAATGTAAACTATGGAAAAGTCGATTTTTCGTCCCCTTCAAGATATGTGACTGAAGAAGATTTTCATCAAGAAAACAAACGTACAAGAATTCAGCCCAATGATGTTTTGTTAAGTATTGTAGCTTCAATCGGACGTTCGGCCGTAGTGCCAGATGATGCTCCTAAATTTGTTCTGCAACGAAGTGTGGCTGTTTTACAATCACAAATGTCACCATCTTATTTTTCATACATGTTAACTTCCCCTTTGTGTATTAATTATTACAACAGACATGCGAAAGGAACTGCTCAAAAGGGCATATATTTAGGAAAGTTATCTTTGATGCCCCTAGCAATACCTCCTTTAGCGGAACAACACCGCATAGTTGCTAAAGTAGACGAGTTAATGGCTTTATGTGATCAGTTAGAGCAACAAACTGAACAAAGTATTAGTGCTCATAAAACCTTAGTTCAGGTTTTACTTAATACATTAACCGCAAGTTTTGATGCCCATGAGTTTAACCAAAACTGGGCAAGAATTGCTGAACACTTCGATACTTTATTTACCACTGAAGATAGTATAGAGCAATTAAAGCAAGCCATCTTACAATTAGCTGTTATGGGTAAGTTGGTGGCGCAAGATGTCAATGATGAACCTACATCGAAACTATTGAAGATAATTTCTGATGAAAAGAAAAAATTAATATCAGACAAAAGTATCAAAAAAGTTAAAGAGCTTCCAAAATTAACTAACGAAGATAAGCTGTTCGATTTACCTAATGGTTGGGAATGGGGTCGTTTTCAAGATATTGCAGCGAATGTGAACAATGCTTTGAAAGCTGGCCCTTTTGGCTCGGCACTAAAAAAATCGATGTATGTGGAAACTGGTTTTAAAATTTATGGTCAAGAACAAGTAATTTCAGGAGATGAAAATCTTGGTGATTATTACATTGATAATGAAAAATATGAAAGCTTATCTTCATGTAAAGTTGCTTCAGGAGATATACTCATTAGTTTAGTTGGTACTATTGGTAAAGTCTTAGTTTTGAGTGAAAACTGTCAACCTGGAATAATAAATCCACGTCTTGTTAAAATTAGTCTCTTCGAATCGATTAATAGAAAGTTTATTCAAAACATATTGGCTAGTCCTCTTATTCAATTTGAGTTAAGCGAAAAAAGTCATGGTGGAACTATGAATATATTAAATCTAGGTTTACTCAAAGAGCTTGTATTTCCTATCCCACCAATTGAAGAGCAAGAAAGAATTTGCACCAAAGTTTTTCAACTTATGACTATTTGTAATCAATTAAAATTACAAATATCCGAAGCGCGACAGTCAAAAGTTAACTTAGCTGAAGTCCTAGTTCAGCAAGGTTTAAGTCATTAAGGATTGATGAGTATGGATGCTAAATGGTGTAAACAAGATAAACATAATCAGTTTGATTGCCTTATTGATTTTAATGACTGGTTAGATGGTGAAGAAGACTTAGCAGAAGCTAAAAGAGCAGAGCTAAGTCTTGATCAGTTTTCTTACCCAAGCAAAGCATTATTTGCGGGTGATAAAAATGCTTATCATGGTGTATTGGCAGAATATCGCATTCAGCAAATGCAAAAAGCGTTAAGTCATACGTGGTTAACTGACACTTGTGGGGACCTTCATTGGTATCAAAAAAATCAAAGTAGGTTAATACAGTTATTAGACTTAATTGCCAAAAAAGAAGTAGTGCCTTTTATAGGTGCTGGCTTGTCGGTAAATGGTGGTTTTCCTACTTGGAAAACGCATTTGAAAGCTCAAGGGAGAACTGCGGGCTTAAATGGTGCTGAGGTTGACGAACTAATTGATCAAGGTAACTACGAAGAAGTCATCCATCAAATAGAGCAGCAAGATTACTTAGAAACATTCGAACAAGAGCTGTTTGACTCTTTTATTCATGTCAACAATGTCCCTGAAAGTATCATGTTATTGGGGGTATTGTTTTCAGATACACTCATCACTACCAATTATGATTGTTTATTAGAGCATACCTATCAGACTGAGTTTAAATGTGATGTTGAGGTGATCGATAACCGAGAACCAAATAAAAAGCCTGATCAAAAGAAAATATCAGTAATCAAACTACATGGCGATATTCATTCGCCACAAAGCTGTATTATGGGTAAAAACCAATATGATGCAGCTTACGGTGTCGGCGATATCGATTTATCTTTACCACTTCCTAAGTTACTTGAATTTCACTTTACAACAAACAGTTTATTATTTTTAGGCTGTAGTTTAAATAATGATAGAACGGTTGAAACTTTTAAGAAAATAAAAAAACAAGCCCGAGCCGATGCTAAAACATTACCTATTCATTATTCTATTGAACAAGCACCTGAAACAGAGGCTGAGATCAGCGTCAGAAATAATGAGCTACTAAAAATGGGTGTTGCACCTATTTGGTTTCAACCAGAACAGTTCGATACCATTGTTGATATTCTAAAATACGCTCAACACGAAATGAATTATCGTGAAGCCATGACTCCCCCTAAAAAAGAAGAAATGACTATATAGCTCACAACCCTCCATTATTACTCAATAAAACCCAAAAAGTATTAAATTAATTTATAAAAAGTTAACTTAATACTTGCTAACATGTAAAGTGTAAGCGATAGTCCACTCAAGCTTCTTGATTATAAACTATAAAGACTATTATGAACATCTCAGAACTTTGCGATATAAGATCAGGTACATCGTTTTCACAGAAAGTTAAGCATTATGAAAATGCTGACTATTGGGTGATGGAAAGTAAGTGTGCTAACTCCAATGGTTCAATAGATACCAAATCGCTAGTTAACGCTTCAATACAACAATTCAAAATGCCAACTAGAGCACTGTCTAATCAAGAGATCCTTATACGTGGTAAAGGTGGCTCGCATCAAGCTATTTTGTTTGAAGAAGTAAGTGATAAGTTACCTATATTTCCGACATCATACTTTTTAGTTTTAACACTTAAAAATACAAAAATAGCGTCTGCTAAATTTTTAGCTTGGTTGATTAACCAGCCTAAATATCAAGAAAAGTTAAAGTCGCTCGCTAGCGGTGTGACGGTTAAACATTTAACGAAAACGAAATTCTTAAAATTCGAATTAGATATACCACCATTAAATAAACAGCACCAATTACTCGAACTCGATAGCTTAATGAAGCAAGAAAATAATTTATTAAGTGAATTAGATGGATTGAGAAAAGAGTATTACCAAGTATCAGTTTCAACTTATTTGGAGCCAAGCAATGGATAAGAACAATAAACAAAAAATACAGAAATTGGTTACAGAGCTTCTAGGCATGAGAACACTGAATATTAGTTATGAAACTGTTGAACTTTTGGCTGTATTAATTATTTATGCTGATATATCAAAGCGAGAGTTTTATATCAATGAGCAATTGGACTCAAATAAAGAGTTCATTGAAAGCACAATAGAAGACTTATCAAGAAGCAGTGAATCTGTAAAAGAGCTTATTTTACCTTTAAAGCGCTATTTAACATCTAGCTTAGAGCGTGTTGATGGCATTATAAACAATTTTACTTTGTCGCAAAGGGATAACATGCCTCAAGAAGATATTAACTGCTGCCTTTCATTATTTGAAGAGTATAAGGGGCAACATACTGATAACTTGGTAACCCCTAGGGCTATCCTTGAATTATCAAATGATATTTTTAGTTTTCCTGATAGTTCAAGAGTACTTGATTTAAATGCTCGAAAAGGAGAGTGGTCAGATCTATTAATGGAAGGTATGTATAGTGAACGTCTATCTTTAACTGATTATTGCTTTGAGCCTAGTCATTTTGTTATTAATACACTAAAAGCAAAGTTAACAGGAGCAAAGAATAGAGAGGTAAAACTTCATGTTAATTACGATTTAAGTGATATTGAGCGAAATGGCTATGATGTTATTTTTGCTAACCCGTCATTTGGAAATATGCCGCTTGAATCAAGCTGGAATCCAAGACATAAAATACACACTCATTTTTTATGTCTGGCACTAAAGGCATGTAAAGCTGGCGGAAAAATTATCTTTATTGTTCCTGAAAGCTTCTTAAATAGTGGAGGGAAATACGATTATAGACTAAGAGAAGAGCTGATTAATGAAGGCGATTTAAAAACGGTTATTCGTCTTCCAAGTTC
>NZ_BADY01000054.1:0-130764 GCF_000241185.1 Pseudoalteromonas sp. BSi20495 | reverse complement strand
AAACCCAGTATTACGTGGGGTTTTACTTTATTGATTTTAAACTTTAGAAAGAATAACGGGCACCAATTGCAAAGGTACGCGAATAAATACCGCTACCAAAGTTATAGATGTTTTCATTACCTTCACCGTAATAACTTTGATACACATCATCTAAAATATTAGTCGCATCAAATGTCACGACAAAGTCGTCCGTTACATCATAACTAAATTGGAAATCTAAACTTTGCTCTGGGCGACTCCAAAACTGTAATGGGTTAGCAAAAATTGCCGCTTCGTTACCTGTGTAGAACTCAGAGCGCCACACATAGGATAAGCGCATATCAAACGACTCACGTTCATAAATACCCACCACACTATAAGATTGCTCAGAGACACCTGCCATTTTTGAATCAACATAGCCGGTTATATTACCCGCAGAGTCAAACTCTGGGGTATCTTGCGATGAATCAAGCAGTGTAAAACTGGCTTGTAAACCAACCCCTTCTAGTACATCAGGTAAACCTTCTGGGAAGTAAACTAGACCAAGTTCTAAACCAGATAGCTCACCGTTTGAGGCATTAACTGGCGCACTAAGAACATAAGGACGAGTCACGCCATCGTCGCCTTCGCGTACGACTGTTTTACGCCCCGGAATAACCAGACCTTCGATTTCACGTTTAAAGTATGCGCCATACAATGAACTTGATTCTGCAAAGTACCACTCTAATGAGGTATCATAATTTTTAGATTCTGTTGGCTGTAAATCTGGATTACCACCATTACCTGTACCATAAGTGGCACCTTCGGTGAGAGGATCAAACCAGTATTGCAACGCATTTAAATCTGCGAAATTTGGCATGCGTAGCGTTTCAGTATAAGAAACACGGCCAACAAGATCATCGGTAATATTCCAGTTTAATACTAAGCTAGGTAGCACTTTACTAACATCAGCAGTAGCAGAGCTACTTTCAAATACATTGGTATTTGCGCCAACTTCAGCGGTAAATTGCATGTCTTGTTTATATTCAACATAACGTACACCAAATTCACCGCTGATGTTTTCTGTTAAGAAAAAGTTAGTTGTAGCGTATAACGCATACGAGTTTTCTTCAATGTCAAAGGTTTTATACACATCTTCTGCATCCAAGTTATATACACTTCGAACTGCACTGGCGTTATCAAGCATATAACCACCGTCAGCAGTGACGAAGCTATGAAATGTATCAGCTCGACCATCAAAGTAATCATCAACTTGGAATACAATACCAGAGCCATCGCCTGCAGCGCCCGCGGCACCAAGCTGTTGGATTAAGCTCTCAACGCTGGTATTTGCAATTCCGCTATCTTGTGCGCGAGTAAACTCTTCAGCGGTGCGTTTTTCGTAACGGCCACCAAATTTTACTTTATCGAAAAAGTTACCGCCTACAAGGTACTCAGCATCAAAGGTAAATGTTGTTGAATCACCGCGGTTACCACCACCATTATCATAAACTGTTCCCGCATTCCAATTTTGTATTGCGGCCATATCGGCCTCATTTACAGCTGTATTAAGATCATCCCTAAATGCGATACCTGGAACGCCATCTTTGTCGTTAAAATCAACATCCAGTCCGGTTGCAACACGATCAAAGCGCATTGCAAAAAAGTCTGTTTCATACTCACTTTCTTGGTAAACAACCTCAGTGTTTATGGTTAAATAGTCACTGGCTTGCCATTGTGCGCCAAGTGCATATAAATAGCTGTCTGTTTTACCGTAAGAGAAATCGCCACTTTGGAAGCCACCCGCATTTATTGCTTGCTTCTCTTTAACGACGTTAGTGCCGTCAAAAATCGTAGGTGTTTCAATATTACCATTACCATTTTCAAAGGTATTTGAAAACCACATCGCATTTTGTGATTCGTTTTCATAGCCGGTATAAAAACCTTCTGCAGTTATTTCAAGGGTATCAACGGGTGCCCATTGTAACGAGATTGAAGCCGCAGGGCGTTTACGTAAGCCAGTAAATGAAGTACCAAAGATCGCATCTCGAGCGATTAAATACTCTGTTGGCTCACCTTCAACATTCAATGTTGAACCCGGTGTGTTTGGTAGACCATTTTCCAGCCCAGGTTGCCAAATTTGACTGCCTTGTGAATCAAACTCAGGAATACGCGAATACGGTGAATACATCGATTGCGGGTTATTGGTAAAAAATGGAAAAGCAGCACCGGCAGTTATTGTATCATCACGATAATGAGTCTCTGAGTACGACACATTAAACAGTGCTCCAAACTCACCCGCGCCATCTATTTCCCAGCGATTACTTAACAATGCACTCACATTTGGGTCAACTTTATCAGGCTGATCAGAGTATATGCCGCGAGCAGCTAAAACAACTTTTTGACCATCAAAGTTAAACGGACGATTGGTTTTAATATCAATAGAGCCAGCAATACCACGCTCAACTTGGTCCGCAGAACGGGTTTTATAAACTGTTACGCCTGATAATAAACTTGCAGGGATATCTTGTAGTGCTACATCACGTCCTGCACCAGTAAAAATATCTCGGCCGTTAACTGTGGTATGCACATCAGTCAAACCACGAATTGAGACTTGGCTTACTTCACCAGCACCACGGCCGGTGGTTTGTACACCCGTTACCCTTTGCAAGGCTTCAACAACATTGTTATCAGGAAATTTACCAATATCTTCAGCTATGATTGAATCCACAATTTGTGTGCTAAAACGTTTTTCTGCAAGTGCTTTATTTAAGCTACCGCGAATACCCTGAACTTGAATTACTTCTAAGGAATCATCTTCTGCTGCGGGGCTATTATTCTCTGCTTCTTGAGCAAAAGACAATTGGCAAGTAAGAGCCAATATAACGGCGCTAGCTGTGTGTGTTCGATTAATCATTAGCGATGTTCTCCAGTTTATTTTTATCGCGATCACCAAGAATGTATGGTTCTTGTAAATCGATGAGCGACCCTTTTCAACGAAAAGGGTAGTACAGGCAGCACGCTGAATTAGTCTCTATTTATTATGTTAATACATTGCTGCCCGAACTTTGATAGTATTGTATGATTATTTAACAGTCAACATCAATAAAGCACTTTTCGTTAACTACCCCACAAAAGAAGGTGATTCTCATTTGTATTAATAGTAAAGCTAACTTTTCCGAACACTCAACAGCATTCAGTGAATTAATTAATAACCAATAAAATCAAATAATAAGTAAAAATAACTGATTGTGCGTGGATATTCAATTTCGCTTATTAAGCTGAAAATAAACGATGATATCAATAACATTCTATTTACGTGCTCAAATATAATGCTACTATAAATAAAATACTATAATACAAATAAGCTTTTTGACTGACTTAGCTCACTCTAAGCATTAATAGTAAGAGCTAATTAAACTAATGAAATAGTTAGCTTTTATTTTCATTACCATGAGGATTCTTATGTTTAAATTTAGCTCTCTAGCATTACCTATTTTACTTACTAGTGGCTTGGCCATGGCACAAAACCCGCTATTTACCGATGAATTCACATCAGATCCTGCCGCATTTGTCCATAAAGATACCGTATATCTTTACACGGGTCATGATGAAGCACCAAATAATGATGTTTTCTTTGAGATGCATGATTGGCTTGCCTTTTCCTCAGCCGATATGGTGAATTGGAAAAAACACGGCACTATAATGAAAGCTACCGATTTTAAGTGGGCTAAAGGCGATGCGTGGGCAGCGCATATGATTGAACGCAACGACACTTTTTATTTCTTCACCACTGTACGTCACGATGAAACAAAACCTGGTTTTGCAATTGGTGTAGCCACCTCTACATCTCCTACTGGGCCATTTAAAGATGCTATCGGCCATGCCCTGGTCACCGATGATATGACTAAACATACACCAAATGATTGGGACGATATTGATCCGGCTATCTATGAAGAAGAAAACGGCGATACCTACCTATTTTTTGGTAACTTAGTGCCTAAATATGTAAAGCTTAGTGACGACTTACTCAGCTTGGATGGCGAAATTAAAACCATTGATTTACCAAACTTTACCGAAGCACTGTGGGTTCATAAAAAAGATGAATACTATTATGTTTCTTATGCATGCGAATTCCCTGAAAAAATCTGCTATGCAATGAGCAAAAGTATTCATGGGCCTTGGCAGTACAAAGGTATTCTCAATGAGATTGCTGGTAACAGCGAAACTAACCACCAATCAATTATCGAATTTAAAGGTAAAAGTTACTTTATTTACCATACCGGTGCTGTACCACCTAAAGATGGCAAGCCAAGTGGCGGACGTTTTCGTCGCTCGGTGGCAATAGAGCCACTTAATTACAATGCCGATGGTACATTACAACGCATAATTATGACTACTGAGGGTGTTTTTAAGCCTCAGTAAAGAATTTTTGCCTAGTAACATTAGTTACTGGGAAAATTGAAACGATTTTTTAGGGCTGAAGAATCGTTTTTTAAATAAGGTAATAACTGCTTTATTTAAAAATTAAAGGTGTTGAAATAAACACAAGCTTACAATTTAATTACTTTATTGATTTTATTTTTCCAATTACATTAATATTATAAAATTATAATAAAGAATTAAGAATGAACTTTTATGCAAGTTTTTAGTACTTGTCGGATTAACCAATAAACAAATATAACTATCTCATTCAACAGGACACATAAAATGAAACTTAATCAAATAGCTGTCGTAATAGGCTGCGCTTTTGCAATTACAGGCTGTGGTTCAGACGGTAACTCAGCACCTGAAGCTGTATTAGCTTCGCAACCTACAGTAACTGCTAAGCCGACACTAAATAGCAGTGTAGAATTTAATGACAACGGGAATGTTGCAGTTACTAATGTTGCTGTACATGATCCATCAGTGTTAAAAGTCGATAATACGTATTATATTTTTGGCTCTCACTTAGCAGCCGCTAAATCAACCGACTTAATGAACTGGGAAATGATTTCAAGTTTATCAGCAAATAGTGCTGTAAACGAAAGTCCCCTTTTTGATTTTAATTACACAGGTGAAATCTCAGAAGGCATCGAATGGACCGATGGCTTCACTGGTAACTGGGCTGCTGACGTAGTGCAATCGCCAAATGGTAAGTTCTGGTTTTATTACAATCACTGTGCACAAGACAATCCCGATACACCCGATGTATTCGATGAAGTATGCTGGAACCGCTCATACTTAGGCCTTGCAGAAGCTGATAATATTGAAGGCCCATATAAAAATAAAGGCGTATTTTTACGCAGTGGCTATCGCAACGATGAAGAGTTTGCACAGTATCCTCTAGGTAACGGCCAAACAACATGGAATGGCGCCGTTGATCCTAATGCCATTGACCCCGCAGCTTTTTATGCTAAAGACGGCAGTTTTTGGATGGTATACGGTTCATACTCAGGTGGCATATTTGTACTGGCAATGGATGAAACAACGGGTAAACCGCAGGCAGGCCAAGGTTACGGAACTAAGTTAGTTGGGGGTGACTTTAGGGCTATCGAAGGGGCTTTTGCTATGTATAGCCCTGAAAGCGATTATTACTACCTGTTTTATTCTGTGGCAGGATTTGCTGCAAACGATGGATATAACGTACGTGTTGCACGTTCAAAAGCGCCACAAGGTCCCTATTTAGATAACGCAGGCAATGATATTTCAACTATTGCAGGCCTTGAAATCGGTGAAAAACTCATAGGTGGTTTTGAATACACCCAAGAGCTTGGTGAAACAGCTCCGGCATGGGGTTATCAGTCACCAGGTCATAACTCCGCTTACTATGATGAAGCTACTGGCAAACATCTATTTGTAACTCATACTCGCTTCCCATTGAGTTCATCAGAATTTCCAAACAATGCTGAAGCGCACCAAGTTCGTAGCCATGAAATGTTTATCAACCAGCTCGGTTGGCCGGTACTATCACCACAACGCTATGTGCCACTAGATGGTGACAATGTGCTAACGCTTGACGAAATTCAAGGTTATTACAAGTTCATAAACCATGGCACAGGTGTAAACACCAGCGCCATTCGCTCAAGCTACATTGCGCTTAATGCTGATAACTCAGTAACAGGTAGTGATACCGGTACTTGGTATCCTAGTGATGACAGTAATACCAATATAAAACTCGTTTTAGAGTCTCGTACTTACTTTGCTGTAGCAAAATGGCAATGGGATGATGCAAACAAAGCATTAGTACCTACCCTTTCGGGTGTTTCTGCTGAAGGTGCAACGGTATGGGCAACAAAAGTTGATGATATAACCGCTACAAATGATATTTTAGCTACTGTTGTGCAAGCTTTGGATATTAAAACCGAATTAAGCATTGCGGATGAAGGTTATTCATTACCTACACTTGCTAAAGATGGCGCACAGATCAGCTGGCAAAGTAGTGACGAATATTACATTGGGAGTGACGGTACAGTATTTATCCCCACCCCTGATCGTGGCAATAAATCAGTTGTATTAACAGCTAACATTGAACTCAACGGGCAAACTACTAGTAAGACCTTTACGGTAAACTTAACTGCGCGCCCAGAATTTAAAAATGCGATTGCTCACTATTCATTTGAAAATGCCCTGACCGATGATTTAGGTAATTTAGCAACGGCCACAACCACGGACAATAACTTACTAAACACAGGTGCAGGTGTTGAAGCTTATGCTGCAGGTAAAGCAGGTCAAGCCTTCAGTTTTAATGGTGCAACAGGGGTAAGATTACCTGATAACTTAGTAACGACAGCGCAGTACACTATTTCTTATTGGTTAAAACCAACGGTATTAACTGACTTTACACCATCGTTCTTTGCAGCAACAACCGCAGATAGATGGATGAGCTTGATCCCTGGTAACACCCATTTCACCACCACGCCGATGTTGTGGAGTAAATATTTAGATGACGCAGGTGTTGAACAATGGAACCAAATCATTTCAGCAACACCCGCTCCTCTTGACTGGACTCATGTTGCTATTACTTATGCTAACGGCGAAGCTAAACTTTATCGCGATGGTACTCTCGCAGGCTCCATGCCGCGCGCTGATTTTTTCAGTAGCGCAACTGGTAACTTTGCACTTGGCGTTAACTATGGCTGGGATTTACCATTCCAAGGTGAAATTGACGAACTAATTGTGTATGACTATGCACTAGGTAACTTGGATATTAATGCTGCGGCAATTAATAACTTAACTGATCCAACTACATTTGCAGGCTTTGTAAAAGAAGCCCTTGATTTAGGTGATACAACGGCTATCCGTGAAAGCTTTACCTTACCGCGTGTTGGGCCATTTGTGTCTGGCATTAACTGGACATCAAATAACGAAGAGTATTTAAAACCAGTAAATGGCACAGCCATTGTGACCCAACCAAGTGCCCTTGCTGGTGACCAAATAGTGACACTGACTGCAACTATTAACTATAAAGGTTTTTCAGATACTAAAACCTTTGATGTCACGGTTAAATCACTCGCACCTGCACAATATAGTTTTGAAGGTGATTTAGCAGAACTTGAAGGCGCCTACGAGACAGGTAAATCAACTGGAAACCGTATTGATAATCAAGGTGGAGCGGTCACCTTTACTGACGGCATTATTGGCCAAGCGGTACATCTAGATGGCACCACTGGGGTAAGATTACCTGATAACCTGATCACCACCAATGACTATTCAATTTCATTGTGGTTAAAACCAGATGTATTTACAAGCTACACCACTGTATTCTTTGCTGGTGCTAATTCATCTACATGGTTGAGCTTAGTACCTTCAATGGATGGCACGAATAAAACGCGTCTATGGGGTACTGCCGGTGCATTCTTTGATAATGGCGAGCTTGATACCCGTATTCCACAAGGTCAATGGACTCATTTAGTTATGACAGTAGATGGTAGTAACGGTAATACCTTAAAAATCTACGTTAACGACGAACTAAAACTTGATACGGCAGGCTTCCCTCGTGTGTTTACAGTCGCTGGTGAAACCAATGAGTTTGCACTTGGTGTTAACTATTGGGATACCCCATACAACGGCGCAATTGATGAGCTAAAAGTATTCAGTGGTGCAATTGACGCTGACGCGATAAAAGCATTGTTCGATGCTGCAACAGCCGCTGAGTAAGCATTATTTGTTGAGGTACACCTCAGATTAAAAAATGTTGTAAGAGCCGAGTGAAAACTCGGCTTTTTTTTCTAAATAATTAAAGGATCTGTCCCTTCACCGATAACAGGCTATCTTTATCTATCAAGCAAATTAGTATGAGCCTTAATCCACTATCAACAAGTTTAACTATCAAAAACCAAACCAATAACACTCAAGAGGTAGCGACGGATAAAGGGTATAAGTTAACATCAACAGAAATAGATAAACTCTCAGGGCGAGCAGCACAGCAAATTGCTGAGCAAGATAAGAATAATGATTTACCTGAGTATATTCAAAAAATGATTGAGCAACTTGAAAGACTCAAACAGCAACTAGAGCAAGCTAAAGAACAACTGAGCAAATTACAAGCGCAACAAAATCAAGATGATGAAACTGTATAAGCGCAAGTAGAAATGCAAGCTAAAATGATGATGGAGCTGCAAACGCAAATGATGACCTTGAGCCAATCCATCGCGAAGCCATGAAAGATGCCGGTGTTAGCGATCGAGGAGTACTACTGAGTGCCATAGCATGATGCTGATTCGTCACTTTAGAGCACTTAACTTCTCTGTGCTCTGCCTTTCTCTTGGGATATTTTGTATACCCCTTGCCAATGGTGTTTAATATATCTTTAACAACATTGAAGAATAACAATACCGAAAGCCGCTATAGCTTGAGTATTTACCCTTAAATCATCTTATACCATTGCACTTAAATCTTTTAGCGCAGATAAAAAGCCACTAACAAAGTAGTGGCTTGGTGAGAGTCGAACGTTTATTTACATTTACTTTGGTTCGCGTAAATGGAAAATCTGGCACTTATTACCTAAATCAGGTTGTTGTGCAAAATTAGTTTTATCGGCAAGGCCGCAATCACTTAAACCAAGCGCTTGATTTGTGTAACGGTTGATCAACATCACTCCGCCACCATCTACTGGTGCGATTCGCCATTGCGCTGTTTTAGTTTCACACGAAGCCATTTCAACATTGGCACCGGGTACTAAGGCATTGTTTGCCACCGCGGCGCAATAATCACTTTCAAGGTCTTGTTTTAAAGCAACGTAACCAGTATCTGTTGGTGCAAAAAACCACTGTTGGGCATCGCTATGAGTAAACGCTTGTTGCTCAACATTCGTGCCTGCTTTAACAGTACCTGCAACGCTCATCGCTTTACCGCTTTGTTGGCTCATTACTGCCACGCTGCCAACTGGTTGTAATTGCCAGTCACCACATGCCGTGTCTTTGCCTTGTTGTAACACTGCTTGATTTTGTGCGGCTGAACACCCTGCTACGGCTAATGGTTTTTCAGTGTAACGGTTCGTAATGGTGACATTTCCATCAGTACTTGGGCCAACTTTCCATTGTTGGCAGAAGTTGTTACGCCATGCCGCAGATTGCGTTTTCGCATTATCAGCATCGCTACAATTAGCCAACTCTAAAAACTTGCTGTCTTCGCGATTTGCTAAACGGACAAAGCCATCAGTAGTGGCATCTATCACCCACTGACCATTGGTTGCAGCACATTGGCGTTGCACAGCACGCGCATCTTGAGGATCGGCTGCAATGTCTAAACACAAACCGCTAGTTGCATTTACTAGGTTATAACGCTGACCTTGAACACGAGTAACCAGTGGTCCGTATTCGCCAGATGGCGGAGCTACTTCAACACCCGGTGTTACAGGTTTTGCAAAGTTTGGCGTGCCATTATCATTCCAAGTGAATTTTTGCGCACGTAAAGAACGTGTGGCACTACAACCATGTTCGACTGAGTCATTGCCGTGATATACCAGCCAATCTTCACTGCCATCTGGAGAAGTGAAGAAACCATTGTGACCAGGGCCAAATACTTCAGTGGTACGTTCAAATACTGGTTGATCAAACTTTTTCCAGCTCTTTGCATCAAGCGGATCATCACCAACAAGTTCTAACATCCCTAACTTATAATCTGGCGTGTTACAAAAGCTTGCTGAGTAAGTCATAAACGTGCGACCGTTATGCTGTAGAATTTCAGCACCTTCGGTTACCTTACGTCCGCTGATCTCCCAATCAAGTTCAGGACGTGTGATCACAGTATTTGGCGTGCCTTTTTTCAGCGTCCATGGGTTTTCCATTTCAGCAATAATATTAAGCTGTTGATCGCCCTGCCACTGTGAATAAATAACATAGAGTTTATCTTTGTAGCTTAAATAGTTACCATCAATATTCCATACGTCAGGCATGAGCGCGCCTTTGTACTCATACGGGCCCATTGGGTCGTCACCAGCACTTTCTAATACATTAAGGTGCTGGTTATCTAATGTGCCATCAGTGCCGGCTGTGTACATCATGTACCAACGGTAGCCATCAGGGCCTTTAACACGATGAAATTCGAACGCCCAAAAGTTACAACAGCGAGCAGGATCGGTCGCTGACCATACATTTACTGGGGTTGCATCGGCAAGTCCGGCTAAAGTCGGTGACTTACGCATTACCAACTCAGATGTCCATGTTGTTGTAGTCAGGTAATAGTTACCATCCCAGTACTCAAGCCATGGATCGGCACCATTTGGAAACAGTGGATTAGTGAACACGCCATCGTCTTGCGTGGGTGCTTTGGCGCTCGTAATTGGCGCCTTATCTGCTGTTTTTTGTGTGTCTGCGCTAGTTGTAGATTCACAACCACTAAGCGAGCTTAAAGACAAAGCAAATAAGCCTACAAGACCAGGTGCTTTAGCTGTACGCTTTAACTTAGTGCGCAAGTGATGTTGTACATTCATTGTTGTTATCACCCTTAGTTATTATAACAAACCCACTATTGGGGTTTAATTTTATAGAAAGCTGTTTTGAGTCGAGCTGTTGCGTCTCAACCTCTGTTAATTTTTTACCTGCGCTTAGCAGCTGTGCTGAGTTAAAGTTGCTAAAACTTAACTCAATATCTAGCGTAATAGCTTTATCTTCAGCATTGATCCCTGCTATATACCAGTTGCAACCACGGCGCCTTGCCATTACCACATGCTTACCAGGGCTGCCTTGCAATAGCCGTGTTTCGTCCCATACTGTTGGCAACGATTGTAAATAGGTTTTAACTGGTGCTGACACCTTTGCCATTTGCTCAGGGGTCGTAACTAAGTGCTGAACCCCAGAGGTAAATAAAATAGGCAACGCGAGCTGAAAGGCATTATTGGTTTTGCGTTCAATATTAGGAATATCGCCAAGTACCATAGGTGTAAAATCCATTGGATCAAACACGTTACGAGTAAACACTAAGGTGGCGGCATGTTGTGCTTCTTTATCAGCAAAGGCTTGGAAGAAACTGATCATCTCAAAACCCTTTACGGCTTCGGAGGTCATTAAATTAGGATACGTTCGCTGTAGCCCCCGTGGTAAGGTGGTACCATGAAAATTGACCATTAACTGATACGCTGCGGCGTCTTGCAATATTGCTTCGTAATACGCCATCACCGATGAGCCATCACCTGGGAAGAAGTCAACTTTAATGCCTTTAATCCCTAAAGCTTGCAGTTTAGTAAAATGTTTTATGCGATCAGCGCGAGTCAGTAATGCACTTTTAGGCGAGTAAACCGTGTTGTTCCAAGCGCCTGATGAGTTATACCAAACCCATAAATCAACATTTTTTTGCTTAGCATAAGTTGCCAACTGATGGATGTTATCCCAACCTATTTTTTGATCCCAATCCGCATCAATCAATACATATTGCCAGTGCATATCTGCTGCATAGTCAATAAACTGCTTTTGCACAGGGAAGGTTGTAAAGTCATCTTTTAGTAAGCCCCAGCTCCATGCAGCGATGCCGGGTTTAATAAAATCAGTATTGCTTAATTGATTAGGGCGAGCGATATCAGTACCCAGAGTCGATTGCGTAATAGTTTGCAATGAGCCTATCGTTAATATGCGCCACGGCGATAATAATGGCAAAATATGCTCAGGTAAGTAGCCACCGTTGCTGATAACTTCACGGGCATCTGGAAAACGTACCTGAAACTGCCCTTCGCTATTATTCGTTAAATTGGTACCACTGTAGTAATCAGCACCACCGGCCTCAGATACTAAAATATACTGTTGTTGGTGTTTAAATAACGCAGGATAAACCCAGCCATTATTGGTTACCCCTGGTGTATTCAATGGCGCTGCTTGTAAATATTCTTCTTCATAAGAAGGGTTAGTATTCATCCAGCCAGATTGTGCTTCGGCCTTAGGCTGCAACCACGCAACTGTTTCAGCTGGAAAGTTAAACCCTGTTTGTTCACTCATTACCACTCGTGTATCTGTGGTTTTGCCGGCTAACTCATAGCGAAAAGCAACCCCATCATTACTGACTTGAAAGCGAATATTCAGTGCTTGGTCTTGCTGATTAGTCACGCTAACAACCGTGCTGTTAGCATGGTAATCAACCAACTGCTGCTTACCAGTAAAGAGCTGGTAGCTGTCATTTACTGTGGGCTGTTTTAAAACTGCAGCTAAGCTCAATCGCTTAGTAAAGTCAGTATTATTAAGCGTGATACCTAATAAAGAAGGCTCAATGACCTTATCGCTACGTGACTGTACTTGATAACTTAGCTGCCCTTGTTCATCTAAATCAACCAATACAGTTAACTGCTGATCCGGGCTGCGAATGGTCGCAACCTCAGTCGCTTGCGCCACAGTTGTTATCACTAAGGCTGCAAACAGCAGCCCTATTTGATTAACAACGTGCATTACTTAGTACCAAACTCATACACGATACGAGTTGAATAAACCTCACCAGGGAGCAGTGTCGTGCTTGGGAATGTTGGCTGATTAGGCGCGTCTGGGAAGTGCTGTGGCTCTAAACAAAAACCACTTCTTAATTTATGTACTAAACCAGAGGCTTGTTTACTGCTGCCATCTAAAAAGTTGCCCGAGTAAAACTGTACCGCTGGCTCTTCTGTATACACAGTCAAGGTACGCCCTGAGCTTGGTTCATACACATTAGCGGCTTCAATCAAGTTATGATTAGGCTTGTTTTTAAGTACAAAGTTATGGTCATAACCTTTGCCAAGCTTGAGCTGCTCATCATCGATATTAATTTCTTTGCCAATCGCTTTTGGATTTCTAAAATCAAACGGCGTACCCGCCACTTGCATCAACTCACCCGTTGGGATCAAACCGCCATCCACAGGAGTAATTGCATTTGAGTTAATTTGCATTTGGTGATCAAGAATATCGCCCTTACCTGCTAAGTTAAAATAGCTATGCTGGGTCATATTAATGATGGTGGGCTTATTGGTTTTTGCCACAAATTGCATATCTAGGGTATTTTTGTTGGTCAGTGTGTAGGTAACTTGTGTTGTAAGCTCTCCAGGGTAACCCTGGTCGCCATCAGGGCTCACTAAACTGAGAGTGACACCCGCACTGTTTTTTGTACTAAATGGCACCATAGTCCAGACTTTCTTATCAAAGCCCTGTACACCACCGTGCAAGTGGTTATCACCGTCATTTGTGGCTAACTGATAGTCGGTGCCATTTAAGCTAAATTTACCATTAGCAATACGGTTACCAAAGCGGCCAATGATCGCGCCAAAGTAAGTGGTTGCATTGGTATAATCTTCTAAGTTATCCAAGCCTAAAACAATGTTACCCATGTTGCCATTGCTGTCTGGCGTTTCGATGCGCGTTATGATGCCACCATAATTGATCACATCAACGCTCACACCATTGCTATTGGTTAAGGTTACTTGGTTGCTCGGAGTTTGATCTGCAAGCTTGCCATAAGCGTGCAGTAATGCAGAAGGTGAATTGCTCATATTGTCTCCTTGGTGAGCACACGCGGGGGTTAAGGCAATTCCAAAGGACACTGCCACTGCAAAGATACCGCGAGAGAATTTTTTAATAGATGCTGACGACTGATGAACCGCTGTTAGGCGCTGAGTTACACATTGCAATGACATACCAATAACCTTTTTATAATTGCATTTATACTTTTATAATACAATATGGTGGTAAATTGCAAATTTATTCGCCTAAGTTTTTAGTTGTATTTTGCCGTCTTTAACTAAAATACAGTCCATACCTGCCGCCGCTGCTGCCTGATAACCTATTTGCGTGTCTTCAAACACCACACAATGATTTGGCTGAATACCAATTTGTTTGGCAACCGTTAAAAAGGTTTCTGGGTGTGGTTTACCGTGACGAACATCACTGGCCGTAACTAGCGCATCAATTTTATCGATTAACCAGGTATGAGTTAAATGGTCGATGGCATGTGCGCGATCTGCACCAGTACCTACACCAATTGGCATTTTGCCATGGTAATAATTTAATATATCGACTGTCTCAGTAATGATTTCTGGTTGCTGGTTTAAACCTAACCAAAATTGGTGTTTTTGCTGTGCAATTTCATCCGCATTATGGCTAAGGCCAAATTTTTCATTGAGAATATCAACGGTTGCAAGTGTTGGCACGCCACCTAAACCATACATATAGTCGTAGTCAAACGGATAGCCAAAAGCCTGACAGGTCAACTCCCAAGCTTGCAAATGTGCGCCCATCGAATCGATTAGCGTGCCATCCATATCAAAAATAATGCCTTGGTATTTTGTTAGATCTAGCATTGTTACTCCTAAAATTAAAAGCCCACAATAGCATAAGCCAGCGCAAGGCTGGCTTATGCAAACAACATATTATTGTCTACTTGCGCTATAAAATTATAAGCCGCGCTTTAGCATGTAATACGCTGCATTATGGCGTAGTTCTGTTTTGAAACCACGGATGCTGGTATCAGCATCGATGATCATGGTTTCAACGCCAGCCATTTCAGCAAAATCAACAATCATATCTGTAGTTACCGCTTGGCTGTATGCAGTGTGGTGTGCACCACCAGCATGGATCCACGCAGCAGACGCCACTGATAAGTTTGGTTTTGGTTCCCACAATGCTGACGCCACTGGTAAGTGTGGTAATTCAGCCGGTGGTGTTACCGTGTCTACTTCGTTAATTAAGATGCGGAAACGGTTACCCATATCAATGGGTGAAACGTTAATTGCCGCACCAGCTTTAGCAGTAAACAATAAACGACCCACATCACATTTCACACCGATGGTGTGCGTGTGAACTTCAAGGCGTGGTTTTTGCGCTGCAATTGATGGACACACTTCTAACATGTGAGCACCCAATACTTGGTCAGTATCACCCATGTTATAGGTGTAGTCTTCCATGAATGAACAACCGCCTTCACGGCCTTCACCCATTACTTTCATGATGCGGACCATAGCAGCTGTTTTCCAGTCGCCCTCGCCACCATAGCCGTAACCTTTCGCCATTAAGCGCTGAGTAGCAAGGCCCGGTAAACCTGATAAACCTGATAAATCTTCAAAACAGTTAGTGAATGCTTTAAAGCCACCTTTTTCTAAAAAGCGCTCCATTCCAAGCTCTAAACGTGCTTCGTTACGCAACATGGTTACTTTGTAATCATCTTGCAACGTTTCATCACTTATCACATAGTCAGTTTTGTATACTTCAAGCTGTGCATCTACTTCGGCATCAGTGACGGTATCAACAACTTTAACGAGCTCCGCTACGCCAAAGGCATGTACTTCATAACCAAACGTGATTTGTGCTGATACTTTGTTACCTTCAGTAACCGCAACTTGACGCATGTTATCGCCAAAACGTGCCACTTTAAGTGTTTGGCTTTCAGCCCAACCTTTAGCAGCGCGACACCAATCATCAATTTGCTTTTGTACGTCAGCGCGTTGCCAGTGACCTGCAACCACTTTACGCTCTTTGCGCATCACAGTGCCGATAAAACCAAATTCACGGTCACCGTGGGCACTTTGGTGCGTATTCATGTAGTTCATATCAATATCAGCCCACGGTAGCGCGGCATTGAATTGCGTATGAAGGTGTAACCATGGTTTACGTAACTCGTTTAATCCAGCAATCCACATTTTCGCTGGTGAGAACGTATGCATCCATAATACTAAACCCACACAGTTAGGATCGGTGTTGGCTGCTTGGCACACGGCATGAATTTCTTCAGGCGTTTTCACCGTTGGCTTGCATACTAGATTAACTGGTAAATTAGCTTCGCTATTTAAACCAGCCACAATTGCAGCGCTATTATCTGCAACAGTATTTAACACTTTTGGGCCATATAAATGTTGTGACCCAGTTACAAACCAAACTTCTTTCATTGACGACGGCATATATAAATTCCTCTTGTACTTGTTAGCCACGGTTACTTTGGCCGTAGTAGGCATCTTTACCGTGTTTTCTTAAATAATGTTTATCCATCACAGACTTCTTAAGTGCACCGGCATTTTGATCTAAGGTGCGAGTTAAATAAGCCATGCGAGCAATTTCTTCTAGTAGTGCAGCGTGATACACAGACTGCGCAGCATCTTTACCCCAAGTAAACGGTGCATGTCCTGCCACAATCACCATAGGTGCAGCTTTCGGATCACGGTCTTTATAAGCATCGGTAATTTGAATACCGGTCTCAAGCTCATAATCACCATTTACTTGCGCATCGGTTAATTCGCGGGTGCAGGTGATGTCACCGTGCACATAATCAGCGTGTGTAGTACCAAAACAAGGAATACTCTGCTTTGCTTGTGCCCATGCAGTGGCATACGTTGAATGAGTATGCGTTACGCCACCAATGTCATTAAAATGACGATACAAATGAATATGGGTTTTGGTATCCGAAGACGGGCGCATGCTGCCCTCAACGATGTTGTTTTCTAAATCAACAATCACCATGTCTTCTGCTTTCATTTGGTCATACGATACACCACTTGGTTTAATCGCAATCACGCCTTTGTCGCGATCAATTTGCGATACATTACCAAAGGTATAAATCACCAAAGCACGACGTTGTAATTCCATATTTGCTTCGAATACTTCGCGCTTTAATTCTGTGTAGCTCATGTTTTTGCTCCATCAACATACTGTGCTAACGCTTGATAGTTAGCATAGAGTTCGTTATAAACCGCAACCCGCTCTGGGTTAGGTAAATACTGATGACATACAGCAGAAGCCATAACTTGCTGAGCATCCGTCACTGTTGCATATTCACCCGCTGCCACAGCAGCCATAATTGCAGCACCAAGCGCACAGCTTTGCTCGCTTTCAAGTACGTCAATTGGGCAGTTCCATACATCAGCACAAGTTTGCATTACGTAATCAGATTTTTTCGAAATACCGCCAATCACAACCACTGACTCAATCGGTACGCCTTCACTTTGAAAGCGCTCAGTAATGGCGCGAGCGCCAAAGGCAGTCGCCTCAACTAATGCTTTAAAGAACTGCGGCGCATCAGTGCCCATTTTCATGCCTGTCATGGCCATTGCTACGCTTTGATCAGCATCAGGAGTGCGACGACCGTTGACCCAGTCAAGTGCCGTTACATCGGTATTTTTAACCGGTAACGCACTGGCCGCTTTTGATAAATCAACTAAAATTGAGTCTTCAATTTTGTTGACCAAGCTCTGCTCAACGTCGTTTAAATTTGTTAATTGGCGAGTCGGCCATAGCATCAGGTTTTTAAACCATGCATATAAATCACCAAACGCAGATTGCCCCGCTTCAAGGCCAATCATGCCTGGAATAACCGAGCCATCAACCTGGCCACAAATACCTTTTACGCACGTATCGCCAAGTTGTTGTTTTGAAGTAACCGTAATATCACAGGTAGATGTACCCATTACTTTAGTTAAAACACCCGGGCGCACATTGGCAGCAACCGCCCCCATGTGACAGTCAAATGCACCGTAACCTACAACTACACTCTGGGGTAAACCAAGTTTTTCAGCCCATTGCGGTGTTAATTTACCTGCGACTTGATCACTCGGTTGAGTTGTTGCGTTAAGCGTATCTACTACACCATCTAATAATGGGTCAATGTTGCTAAAGAAACTATTTGGTGGGAAACCACCCCATTGCTCATTCCACATTTGCTTGTGGCCTGTAGCACAACGACCCAGCGTTAATACTTCAGGGTTTGTGGTGCCACACATTAATGCCGTCATCCAGTCACAATGCTCTACCCACGAGTAAGTCGCCGCTTTTACAGCTGCATCGTCTCTGAAGATATGCAATGCTTTAGCCCAGTACCATTCTGACGAATAGATACCGCCCATATGTGAAAGATAGTTAATGTCGTTATTAGTTGCCGCATCGGTGATCTCATTCGCTTCTTTAATCGACGTATGGTCTTTCCAAAGAATGAACATAGCATTTGGATTTTCAGCAAATTCTTCAGTCAGCGCTAAAGGTGTGCCTTGGCTATTAATCGCCACTGGCGTTGAACCTGTGGTGTCAAAGCTCATACCAACAACGTTATCTGCAGTACCTGCTGGCACTTGTTGCCATAGACCATTTACAACCTCAATTAAGCTGTCGATATAATCTTGTGGGTGCTGGCGAAACTGGTCTTTACTCGGATCACAATATAAGCCTTGTGCCCAACGCGGATAATTTACTAAATGGCTAGCCAGCTCTTTACCTGTGGTAACATCAACAAGCAGTGCTCTTACTGAATCAGAGCCATAATCTAAGCCCAATGTATAACGAGACATAAATACCTTTCACTAATTGGATACTAACAATGTTAGTCATTACTGTTATTTGTATGATAATATCAATAATGACAGGTTGTAAAGGTATTATAAAAATATTATTAACAGATTAATTCTGAAATATTCGTGACACCTGTGCCCTTTAAACTAATGTTTTGCACTAATAAAGGGTTTAAACCATGTCACAAGCAATGCTAAAAGCCGTTAATTTATTTTGTATGATGAAAATAGGATGTCTATGTCTAGCCAATTAGAACAATTAAAAACCATGACCACTGTGGTTGCTGATACCGGTGATTTTGAAGCAATCGATCAATATAAGCCGCAAGATGCCACAACAAATCCATCGTTATTGCTCAATGCGATTAAAATTGAAAAGTACCGTCCACTGGCTGTTGAAGCCGTTGCTTGGGCTAAGCAACAAACCAATGACAATGCGCAAGTGATCAGTAAAGCCGCAGATAAGTTATCAGTATTGATTGGTGCAAACTTAATGGCGCAAGTGCCAGGTCTAGTATCTACTGAAGTCGATGCGCGCTTATCGTTTGATACGCAAGCAACTATTAATAAAGCGCTTGAGCTCGTTGCACTTTATAAAGAGCAAGACATTGATACATCACGGGTGTTGATCAAAGTAGCGTCAACATGGGAAGGTATTCAAGCGGCAAAAGTACTTGAGCAACAAGGTATTCGTTGTAACTTAACGCTGGTATTCGCGTTTGCTCAAGCACGTTCCTGTGCTGAGGTAGGTGCATACCTAATCTCACCATTCGTTGGTCGAATTCTTGATTGGTATAAAGCCAATAATGCTGATACCGACTTCAGTGGTGCTAACGATCCAGGCGTGCAATCAGTGACTCATATTTATGACTTTTTCAAAAAGCATGATTATAAAACCATCGTTATGGGCGCAAGTTTCAGAAACATCAACGAAATTCAACTACTAGCAGGCTGTGATAGACTAACTATCAGCCCTGGTCTATTGTCTGAGCTGGCAGCAACAGATGCGCCTTTAGTACGTCAACTTACTCCTACTACTGAGACAGTTGCGGCGCCTGAGCCTATGAGTGAGCAAGCTTTCCGCTGGGAAATGAACCAAGATGCAATGGCAACAGATAAACTAAGCCAAGGCATTCGTCAGTTTGCAATTGACCAAGAAAAGCTTGAAGCCATTTTAGCTGAGCTAGTCTAAATCATTAACTGATTGGGCTCTTGATGATCAATCATTATCAAGAGCTCGAATTAAATACATAAAAAAGCCCGCTGTATTTAATTAAATCAGCGGGCTTTTTTATCAGGTAAATCTTTTCACCTTGAGTTACTTACTCGTTTAGTAACACATTTGCCTTAGCAACTAAGTTCTCTACGGTAAAACCAAAATGCTCTAGTAATACAGCACCCGGTGCTGACTCACCAAACGTAGTCATACCTAAAACATCGCCATCTTGGCCAACGTATTTATACCAAAAATCACTGTGTGCGGCTTCTACAGCAATTTTAGCAACACCTGCTGGCAATACACTTTGACGGTAAGCTTTATCTTGCAAGTCAAACTGATTGGTTGATGGCATAGAGACAACGCGAACTTGCTTGCCTTGAGCTTTTAGTTCAGCTGCCGCATTAACCGCTAATTCCACTTCAGAACCAGTCGCCATTAAAATTAGCTCTGGTGCTTGCTCACACTCAACTAAGGTGTAGCCACCTTTTGCAACATTCGCTAATTGCTCTTTTGCACGCGGCATTGCTTTTGTGCCTTGGCGACTAAAGATCAACGCACTAGGTCCTGCTTCATTGATTAATGCCTGACGCCAAGCAACCGCAGTTTCAACTTCATCACATGGGCGCCAAGTCGTCATATTAGGCGTCATACGAAGGTTGGCAATTTGTTCAATCGGCTGATGGGTTGGACCATCTTCACCTTGACCAATCGAATCATGGGTATACACAAAAATACTGTGTGCTTTCATCAATGCGGCCATACGCACAGCATTACGTGCATATTCCATAAACATTAAGAAGGTAGCACCAAACGGGATAAAGCCGCCGTGTAATGTAATACCATTCATAATCGCACTCATACCAAATTCACGCACCCCATAAAATACATAGTTGCCCGCATCGTCATCTTGTAAGCCTTTGGCATCAGGCCATAAGGTTAAATTTGACCCTGCTAAATCGGCTGAACCACCCATTAGCTCCGGCAAGTGCTCAGCAAAGAAGGTAATGGCATTTTGTGATGATTTGCGCGTAGCGATGTTTTGCATATCGTCTTGGCACTTTGCAATGTATTGATCAGCAATTTCTGCAAAGTTGCTCGGTAATGATTTAGCTGTTACACGACGATTAAACTCTTTACTTAGCTCTGGGTGCGCTTTGCTGTATGCTGCAAACGTTTGTTGCCAAGCACTTTCTAAGTCTTGACCTTTAGCTTGCGTGTTCCACTCATTATATACATCTTGTGGAACTTCAAAGGCTGGGTGTGGCCAATTTAGTTGCTCACGAACCGCTGCAATTTCATCATTGCCCAGTGGTGAACCATGACAATCATGACTACCTGATTTATTAGGTGAACCAAAGCCAATCACCGTTTTACAACAGATAAGCGTTGGTTGCTCAGGGTTCGCTTGCGCCGCTTCAATCGCACTGGCAATTGCTGTCATGTCGTGACCATCAACACCACGAATAACTTGCCAACCGTATGATTCAAAACGCTTTGGCGTATCGTCAGTAAACCAACCTTCCACTTCGCCATCAATTGAGATGCCATTGTCATCCCAAAAAGCGATCAGTTTGCCTAACTTTAAAGTACCGGCTAATGAACATGCTTCATGAGAGATACCTTCCATCAAACACCCATCGCCTAAAAAGCAATAAGTAAAGTGATCAACGATATCAAAATGTGGTTTATTAAATTGTGCCGCTAAGGTTTTTTCGGCAATTGCCATACCAACCGCATTGGCAATACCCGCACCTAGTGGCCCTGTTGTTGTTTCAACACCTGGTGTATAACCGTACTCTGGGTGACCAGGCGTTTTCGAATGTAATTGGCGAAACTGTTTAATGTCTTCAATACTGACGTCATAACCACTTAGGTGCAATAGCGCATATTGCAACATTGATCCATGACCATTTGACAATACAAAACGGTCGCGGTTAACCCAGTTAGGGTTTAATGGGTTGTGACGGTGAAAGTTTTGCCAAAGTACCGCGGCAATATCGGCCATTCCCATTGGCGCACCTGGGTGGCCAGAGTTAGCTTTTTGAACGGCATCGACAGCAAGCATGCGAATTGCATTTCCAGATTGAGAACTGGGCAGAGTCATCTTTTCCTATCCTGTTAATATTATATTACAAATAATATCTCAAAATATAATTTAAATAGCAATATAAATCCTTTAAAAGACACTTATGTGTTAGCAGATCATTATAAATTGAACTTATAGAGCAAGTAGTGATCAGATCGAAGCATACACATTCTTTGTATCACATAAGTATGAGCGCTACTTTGCTGAAACATTTTAATTCAGTTACAGATCCTAGTATTGAACGCTGCAAAAGACATGAACTTATCGATTTCCTTTTATTAGCCCAGGAATTTAAGGATTTGTGGCACAAGCGCGAACGTGAAGAGCTAAATCAGATGAACATATCGAAATAAGCTCAGGCCATGGACGTATTGAAACACGGATTTGTCAGCAGTTACTTATTGATAAATCTGGTTAGGCCTAACGCGCAATTATAAAAATCACGGCTGAAGTAGTCGATAGATATGGATACAACAGAAACCCGTTGGTATATAAGCTCATTAAATTTAAATGTTCTCCGCAGTCACTGGCGGTTGGAAGCATGCATTGAATGTTGGAAATGAACTTTCGAGAATATAAATCAAGAATACGAAAAGTCAGGATTCACTTGTGTTTAATGTGATGCGAAAAATAGCGATGGCACTATTTAAACAATATATCTCTAAATCAGTGAGTATGGCGAGGAAAAAGAAAATGGCTTTGACCTGACAAGGCGAACTCGTTGCTCACCTTACGTCATTATTAATAGCCAGAAACGCCTATTTCCTTTGCTTGCTGTATACAAACAGCTCAAGCTGATCGTAATCTGTACATTTTATAGGTTGATAAGTCATAACAATTGACTCATGTATACAATTATTAGTAACGCTCAACCCGCTTCTTAGTTAATATAGTTACTACTATCAATGCGCTCAACAACAATTGTCCGCACCAGCAAACAATGACTGAGCCAATGCTTAATTACGTAACATTGAGAGGCTGATTATACTTAACCCAGCGGCTAAATATATTTGCTCTACAACAGCTTATATTAGCGCGAAAGCAAACGTTTTTCGATGCCTTGCATACCTAAAGCTAATAAATAATACCATCAATGTGACTCCACAAGCTGATGCTTTTTATGCAAAATATCACAACAATTGACAATGCAATACCAATGATTTCCCTCTACACCGCTAATAATAAAGTCCCGGCAGCGGCTGCAGATAAACCGTAAACATCGGTATAAAATATCAACATAAAGTTAGCGATCATTTGAAATACAATATTACTGGCTGTATCGCCAAGGCCGTGCCCTATTTTTTCTTTAATTGTGAGTGTGTGTTTTGTGCTGTTCATATGTGCTCAAATATGTATTTTTAGCGCGTGCAAACATTTATGTTAAATTTTTAATCAGCTAGTAATTTATGCTATACACCTTGTTAATTAATTACTAAACCTGCTAACAACCAAAGACATGGTCTGCTCAATAAAACCGCATACTTTAGTAAGATTAGAAAAAGCAATTGAACGCGTTAAATTAGGTACAACTTATAACATCGTTAATTTAATAGATGTGATTGTTTTAGCTAGGATTTATAAACGTTTTTTCTTTGAGCTTTATGCTTCTTTTATACACTCTAAATAGTCTTTATGGCAATATCTATGTATAGCATTTGCTGAGTGATTTATGCACTATCAAGCATCAAAAATTTCTAACAATATTGACGAAGAATCGATTCCTGATGACTGCATTAGTAATCTAACCGTAGATAATATTGTATTTGCTATTCAGGAAGGTAAGTTAAAAGTGTTGCTGGTTAAATATAATCGAGGCCTTGCAACAAGCCAGTGGGGGTTTAATTGGTCATTGGGTTCGTAAAGACGAAAAATTAGACCTTGCAGCTTTACGTGTTGTTAAAAGTACGACCGGTGTTGAAAACCTGCACTTAGATCAGTTAGGTGCATTTGGTAACGTAGACCGCTACCCTGCCAGACGTATTATTACCATTGTTTATTATTCACTCGTACGCTTACCTTGTGAGCGGCGATAATGCCTTAGAGTGTGAATGGTTTGATATCTATAGTGATAGGAAATAAGAAGCTTCGAAGTGCTTTGTTCAAAGGTGCATTAGCGGTTGTTTCCCAACTAGAAAAAGAGAAAGTCGCAGTGAAAAAGATGTATGGTTGAAAGCATTAACCGCGCGTCGAGGAAAGAAAGTAGCAGCAATTGCTTTAGCGAATAAATCGATAAGAACGGCTTTTGCAATGCAAAAGCATGATAAAGAATACCAGCCACAATTACTTGCGGCTTAAAATTTGTCAATAAGAGCGCTAAAAATAGGTAAGACCAATCTTCAATAGACTGTTAGGGCCTGAAGTTTCATAAACTGCTCAACAGAAAGTCATGAAGGTGCGAATACACAAGAGGCCAGAGGTAACACCTCAATTTGAGCCCGTATATAAGCTAGCATCTAAATTTATTTTAACTTTTTCTTTTTGACATTTATGGGGAGTCCATATAAGGCCCTAAGTAAAGGCACTTTCTACGCTTTAACACCTTCCTATGCCTATATTTGAATGACTCTGCATTGTAGTTTTTCTCATCAAAATGCATTGCACTTTGCAAAAAAGAGCAATAACAACCGGACTCTTTTCTTTTAGAACTCATTAAATAATTATAAATCAATAGATTATAAATTTATGTGTCTTGGAATAATTCCTGCTATATCAAGTTAGGAAAATAAAACACAAAGGCATAACAATGAAAATAGTGTGTATAGGCGGCGGTCATGGATTAGCTCAGGTTTTAAGCGCAATTAAACCAATGTGTAATAATTTAACAGCAATTGTCGCAACAACTGATAACGGGGGAAGTACGGGAAAAATAAGGGAATCTCAAGAATGCATTGCTCTGGGTGATATTAGGCGCTGTTGTCTGCAACTTGCAGAAAATAGAAAGGCACTTAACTCAATTTATGAACACCGGTTTTCAGAAGGTGTGTTAGATGGTCATTGTTTAGGCAACTTAACGTTGTTGGGCTTAACTGAGCTCACCAAATCTCCCACCAAAGCTGTTGCTTACTTTAATGCAATACTTGGTAATTCAGAAACTGTTTTACCTATGACAGAGATCCCTACAGATCTAATCGCCACTCTTAAAAATAATAAAGAGGTCTTTGGTGAGTGTGCTATTGATGCGTTAGACACATTACCAACAAAAGTGCATTTGTCTAAAAATGTGCCCGCAGCGCCAGGGTGCGTAAGTGCTATTTTGGAAGCCGATTTAATCATAATTGGTCCAGGCAGTATTATTACAAGTGTTATGCCTGCCTTTTTAGTAGAAGAGATCTCTTTGGCTATTCAAGAAACATCTGCCTGTCGTATTTTCATTGAGAACACAACACTAGAAAATAGCGTCATGAAACACACGTCGACTACTGGGATCGACTGGCTACAAGAGCACCTAGGTTTTAAAATATACGATTTAAGTATTTCACCTTCTGCAATTGAAGAGATTTTTAATGACAATAAAAATGCACTACAGTCCAGAGAACATTTACATGATATTGACGAACTAAAAAACATATTCTCGGAGTTACTTAAATTACCAATTCAGCTTTGTGAGCAATCTTGATTGCTTGCAATAATAAATGCCATTTCGTTGAATGTTTGCTTGCTTTGCACTTCGACTATTTCTAGAAGATTATGTAAATCCTTTTTTGAGTGCTCGGTTTTTATAAGTTCCTCAATATATTTACATGTATCACCTAGCGCTATCGCACCAAAGCTATAACAACTGCTTTTAAGACTATGTGCGTTAATTTCTATTTCATCACGCTCATTTGAATTAAGTATTATCGCCATTGTTTTTTTGATTCGTCGACAAAAAATTTTAGTAGTTCAACAGCTGTGTCGTCGCCAATATCATTCTTGAGCTGTTCTATTACCGCTAAATCTATCATATCTACCTTTTGGAGTTTATTATGAATTACCAAGTTATTTTGTTTGTTGACTCTTCCATGTTGGGGGGGATTGAAACCCACATCGTTGAATTATCAAAACTACTGAGTAAAAATAATGTTCGTAGCTCAATTTTATTTTATAAAAATCATGGCAATCAAAAATTTTATGATTTATTGATTAAAGAAAACATAAGGTATGACTTTTTACAAGGGAAAATTAAAAACCTCGCTAATAAACTACTCAGTTATGATAACAACACTGTCGTTCATACGCATGGCTATAAGGCAGGTATATTAGGCCGATTAGTATGTAACATTATCAACAAACGCTGTATTAGCACATACCATGCTGGCGAAGTTGGGAATGGAAAAGTTAAATTTTATAATAAACTAGATCAATGGCTTTCATCGTTATCTATAAATTTTGCGGTCTCAAACAAAATAAAAAATACAATTAGCAATGTAAAATTACTTGAAAATTTTATCTCTTTACCAGCTCCTTCAAAACCGCTTATTCATACATCAACTATCAAGATTGGGTTTGTTGGCAGGCTTTCTTATGAAAAAGGACCAGATATATTTTTTCAATTAGCTGAAAACATGAAACAGTCTAACAATGTTGAATTTCACATTTTTGGTGACGGCCCTCTAAAAAATAAAATACCTGTTATAAATAACCTACACTATCATGGCTTAACTGAACGCAATAATATATGGAATCAAATAGATGTCTTACTTATTTGTTCTAGAGAAGAAGGCTTGCCTATGACATTATTAGAAGCAATGTCTCAGCATAAACTGGTTATAAGCAGTGCTGTTGGCGCTATACCAAGTATCATTAAAAATAACAAAACTGGTTTTTTAATGAGTGTTGGTGATGCTAAAGATTGTCAAAAAAGCATAGAGCAATTAATTGATTTCCCTCCCCAAGCAAAAATTAACTTATTAAATGACGCATATAACATGCTAGAGGAGCGTTTCTCTGGTAAAAAACAATTTTTATTGCTTCACCAAGCGTATACAGGAAAATAAACTATTCATTTTCTTCCCAGCTTTTAATCTTTCGATAAAGTGTCGATGGGCTAACATCAAGTAGTGAAGCGGCTTTAGGTATATTTGATGAACATATTTTTATTACACATTCAATATATTCTTTTTCAGCTAACCATAATGCTTTAACATCATTTTGTGTATTCGGTAAATCGTCAATTAATATATTCGCAGGTTTAGTTTGAAGATTCATTGGTGCTGGTTCAATCGCTTTTTTTGAATTTTCAGGTAAAGCGGGAAGCATATCAATATCTATAAATGCCTCAGGATGGAGTACCAATACATTGCGAATTACATTTTCTAACTGCCTTACATTACCAGGCCAACTATATTGCATAAGTAATTGCTTAACCCCCCCTGCCATGCCTTTATATGGATGACCTTCATCTTTCGCTATTTTAACAAATAAAGCTTCAGCAATTTCTATAATATCTTGGCCGCGCTCTCTTAGTGGCGGCAATTCAATAGGTATAACATGTAATCTATAATATAAATCTTCTCTAAACCGGCCACTTTCCACTTCAACTAATGGATCTCTATTTGTTGCACACACAAATCTAACATCTACTTTTACAACTTTCTCACTGCCAACTTGTTGATAGCTACCTGTTTGTATAAAGCGAAGTAATTTACTTTGTAGGTTAATGTCCATTTCACAAAGTTCATCTAAAAATAATGTTCCACCATCGGCTTGACCTGCAGCGCCAACGCGATTCGCAATTGCCCCCGTAAAAGCACCTTTTAAATGACCAAAAATTTCACTCTCAATTAAATCTTTAGGGATAGCCGCGCAGTTTAGTGCAACAAAAGGTTTATCAGCGCGATTTGAAGCTTGATGAACTGCACGAGCACATAGCTCTTTTCCCGTACCACTTTCACCTGTAATAAATGCAGTGGCTTTACTGGCCGAAGCAGAACTTATAATTTGATAAACAGATTGCATCTGTTTTGAACTACCAATCAAATCAAAGTATTTTCCGTTTTCGTATTTGTTTTTGTATTGGCTAACCGTTTGTTTTAAGTTTTTAATTTTTAACGCATTATTAACTGTAATCCGAAAACGGTCGGCTTCTATTGGTTTTTCTAGGAAGTCACATGCACCTAGCTTTATTGACTGAATCGCTATTTCTTTTGTAGCATGCCCTGTTAATACAACAACTTGTGGACAGTTTTCTGGATCAAATGTAGCAAGAATGTCTAATCCATTCATATCCGGTAGCATTACGTCGAGCACGATTAGATCAGGCTGCACCTTATTAATAATCGCTATTGCAGTTGCACCATCACTTGCCACGAGTGTATTTACTCCTGTCGGTAATAAATATGATTGGTACATCATTGCAAGAGATTGAGTATCTTCGACAATTAACACTGTTGGTGGCATAGTTAATTCCTTGTTAGCAAGCCAAAAAGAAGCTGTGAATCTGTAATGATTTAACTATAAAAGGTTAATTAAAGCAAATTCAATTAATTACAATAAGCGAAGCATCATCAATTTCTTTTGAAAGCGTAACCTGTGAGTTTTCCCATAACGTGTTAGCAAACTCGGCATGAGCGTGTTTATCTAACGGTATAATTTTAGTTAATTCACATATTTCATCTTTATCGGTAAAGCGGTTTTCAGTCCAGCCATCCGTGTATAGTAAAATATGTTCAACGTTATCAAGCGCTGCTTCATAAAGTGTATAACTATGATCTTGAGCGAGACCAAGCAGTGGACCGGTGCCTTTTAATTGACAAATTTCGCCTGTTTTTCGCAAAACGACAGGTGGAGGATGACCTGCATTTAACCAATATATTTTATTATTTTTTAAGAAAAATATGACAAGCGTAACTAAACTAGATTTACATAGCTGTTGTTTATAGATCGCGTTATTTAAAGCCACTAACATTTTTTGATAAGGAAGACCGGTTGCCAAAAAGCCACTTATAAAACCTTTAATAGCAAAGCTTTCTTTTAATGCTTGTAATCCGTGTCCCATCATATCACCTAGAATAAAAGCACTGCATTCATCATTAATGGGCATAAAAAAATCACCGCCGTTACCCAAACTAATTGAACCAAAAATATGAGCGGTTTTCTCATCTTGTAAATGAATTTTAGAAGGCGCTGACTCAAAAGTAGTTTGATAAGACAAGTAAGCAAAACGATGAGTTACACGTTCGATGCTTTGTAGTAACTTATTTTTTTTAATCGGTTTAATTAAATAATCGTCAACACCTAAGCGATTTATTTTATGTATCACTTCATCACTGTCATCGCCAGTTAACATAACAACTGATAGTTGCGACTTTAAATTAGACTTATTAAGTTTTTCTAATAAGGGCTCACATGTCCCATTTTTTAATTTATGATCCAGTAATAAAATACTTGCGTCAGCGGTTAAAATTGCCTGCCATCCTGATTCTATACTTTCACAGGCAATCACTTGAAATTTATCATTTAGATAAGCGCTCATGAGGGCAAGCTGAGTGACATCATCATCAACATAGATAATCGTTGGACGCCTATCTATTTGCTCTAAAGGGAATGAAAAAAAGTTTTTGCCATTTTTCGTTATATAATCTGCGTCCTTAAAATAATAACGAATTAACTCAACTCCCATTCCTCCTTCAACGAGTTTTCCAGAGTCTATTTTCCACGATGAATTGTTGTTTTTAAAAAGATTATATGGGGCTAGCTCATCAATGAATGTTAATATGTAGCTGTCGCTACTAGGCTGGCTAATACGTAATAAAATTTGATGCTCAGAACCTTGGTTGTGTCTAATTAGATTTGTTAAATACTCTGTAGTAACTAAGCCTGCGGCATCCACCTCATCCTTTTTTACATTGAGCGCTCTTAAAACGTGCTTTAGAATGAGGCGAATCTCAGTCAATGTTGGCCATAGTAGTTCAAAGCGTCTTTCAAATAATATATCCATTGCACCCTCAATGATGTTCAAACAACCATCTTTGTTTATTAATTCTTGCTTTAAGAGTAGTACATAACTTTGGCCATTTCGTCGTATGCTTTTCTAAAAGTTTAACTATACGCTCACCTAATGGCGCAAAATTATGTTGGCTTATCAATATTTTGATATTGCTATGCCCTGCTTGCTTTAATTCTCTCACACCTTTGCAAAGCGACTCTTCATCGTTAACCCCCAGCCCCACGGTAACGAAGGTTAATTCACTACATAAACTTAAGGAATGCAGTGGCACATTATTCCTGTTCAATTTTAACACCGGTGACATGTCAATTAATATATAATCGTATTCTTGCTTTAGCCGATCAACTGCGTCATTTAGTACATGTTTGTTCTTCGCCGGTTCAATCCTAGCTAGGTTTTTAATGGTTAATAAACTGATACCTTCATAATTAGTCACGCCTAATTGACAAGAAATATCATCAAAGCACCATGGTTTAGAAATTGTTGGTAACTTATCATCTGAGCAAAATGTATTGATTGGGTTTAAATCAATTATTAGTACTGATTTAAGTTGGCTTTGTAATCGCTTAGCAACACTAACACATGCACTAGATGACCCTTCTGAACCTGATAAAGAGATAAAAGTGATACAACGAGCTGAATTATCAATCATCATGTTACATATAACTTCCAGCTCATAATACTGTTTTGGTATTAATTTCATAAGCCCACCACTAATGCAAGAATAGTAATAACATCTAAAAAGTTATCTTTAAATTGACTAAGTAAATCCTGCCCTTTCTCTGGTATGTAAAGCGTATCACCCGCTCTTAATACTGGAATATTTACTGAATTTGGTGATTTAATAAACGCCTCTAAATCAAATACACGAGACTGTTCTTTACAACATGAATGATTAACAACAACTATTTTATCTATCAATGCTGAGTTAGAAGGGCCGCCTGCTTCAGCTAATACATCTAAAATGGACATTGTATCGTCAAAATTGTATCGACCCGGTTTTTGTACAGCCCCCATTATACGTACTACCCGTTCTTTAGGTGTACGGAGCCAATCTTTGTCTTTTTCTGGTACAAAAATGGTGTCTCCTGGTAATACATTAGGAAACAAAGTTTCATCGCCTGTTTCAAAGTACATGGCGAGATCTAATTTACTTACTTTAGCTCGATTACCATTACGGTGAGTGATTCTAATATTACGAATATCTGCCGTCGCTGTTGGGCCGTCTGCTGCAGCTAAAATATCAATAAAGTGCATGTTTTCGTTAAACGAGTAACGACCTGGCGAACCTATTTGCCCCATAATATAAATAGACTTACTCGACTCTTGACGGATCCATTGGGATTTATTATCCGACGGATCAACTGGTAGCTCTTCAAATATAACTGTATCACCCGCAACTAAATTTGGCAGCGGTGTGTCACCATTAGTAATAGTATACTTTTCAAGATCAAAGCGTTGTGTAACATCACCATTACGCAGTATTTTTATATCATTGATATTAGCGCTTTTTGTAGGCCCCCCTGCATGAGCTATTAAGTCTGTAAAATCCATTTCATTACTCCATTCGTATCGACCTGGAGAATGTATGGCACCAATTATTTTGATAGCTCGTTTAGTCGGAATTTTAAGCCAGCTTTTTTCGTTAACATCTGTTTTTTCAGGTACAAAAATTACATCGCCAGGGTTTAAATCTGGTACTTTGGTCGTTACACTGCCTTCGCTATAACGCTGTAAATCAAATAAAATACTGTCACCTTCTGGTGTTAATATTTTGATATGGCGAGTTTCAGCAAATCGTGTTGGTCCGCCTGCATTGGCTAAAATATCTAAAAAGTTTGTGCTATCGGCCGCTTCGTACGCGCCTGGTTTTTGCACTTCTCCCATAATATAAACCGTACGTGACGTTGTGTTTACGTCATCAACCATAATAGGCACATACACTGTAGAACCAGGTTTTAGCAGTTGCATAGTGCTATTTGAGGGTTTATCTAGGTACCCTTTCAAATCAAAAATAACAGGTGTTTTATCAACAATGACTCTTATTTTAGTTACATCAGCATAACGAGTGACCCCTTCTGCGCGCATCAGTGCATCTAAAATACTCATATTTTCTTTAAAGGAAAAACTCCCTGGATTATGTACTTCACCTAAAATAGTTATCGCGCTGCTATCACTGGCATCCCCTGTTGCACTGAGTGTTTGCGCATCAAAGTCTATTTGCACATTACCAAGTAAAGGCGATACCGGCACAAACACAGTATCTTTGCTTTTTAGAGAAGGTAACAGGCTAATATTTCCTGTATCTAAATATGATTTATAATCAAATTCAATTACCTCATTACCACGCCTTATCTGTATTCTATCTAGCTGAGCACCGGGTTTTAAACCGTTTGCTTTAGAGATAACCATTTGAATATTGCCATCATCAGGAATACTCACTTGCGATGGTGTCACTACATAACCAAGTACATTAATAAGAATATCTCTGCTGTGGATCGCCACATAAAAATCATCCATTGCAACAAATAGTTCAGCAAGTACGGGGGTTAACTCACTTTCAATTTGCATAGTCGTTTTGTCAGCCACATTAAATTGGCCTATTTCTGGGAGGTTAATTTGTCCTCTTTTATCCACTTCAAACGTTGTATCAAATTCTGCTTCACCTGGAATATATAGAAAAAGCTTATTTCCCACTTGCACTATGGCATTACTTTCATCAGAAGCTGAGTAAACATTGAATGATAAAATAAACACCGCAATCGCGAATATATATTTCATAGTTTACTCCTCTTTGCTTTTAATAATTTTTGTCCAATTAACAAGTGCTTTAGCGTTATCATCTTGCATATTATTATTGCTTGCATTGAGGACTATCGCTTCAACTCGCCTATCAGAATGGCGGACACTTTCCGTTGGGGATTGCTTGCTATAGGGCTTTAAGCTTCCTTGTGTAAGTGTGGTAATACTTTGAGTTTTAACACCATAAACGACGAGCCAATGTTTTACTGTTTCAGCTCTTTTTAATGCAAGCTCATAATTATTATTCCCTTCACCAACTGAATCAGTATGACCCACTAACAAAATTGAAATACTATCTAGTTGCTTAGCTAAATCAGCCGCTTGAGCAAGCCTTGCTGCATATTTAGGGGTTATTTCAAACGCATTAAATGCAAATTGATTATCACTATTTAGTAAATCCGCTACTTGTTTTTTAACACTAGATACAGTCGTTTCTGAAGTGGTATTAACTGCACAATGAGTGAGCTTTTGAACCGTGTCAAAATGGTTTGTTAGTTGATTGAGCCCATGGTAGTGAATCAGTAAGTCATGCTCTGCATCTTCCCACATTTGCGCAGCTATAAGCCTTCGAATACGATTTTCGTAAATTTGAGCTTTTAAAAGCTGTGCTGGCATACATGCTTTTATATCTTGTGACTTTAAAAGTTCTAATTTAAAAACAAGGTGTTCAAATTCACTTCTCACCACATCTTCGGGTTGTGTAAAGTTATTATCTGTTTGCTCATCATTTAATGGATAGTTTTGATATTTTTCGGCCCAACCCCCTTGCCCCTCATCAGGCCAAGAAGCACACCCACTTAAAAGCAAGGTTATGATGAAAAAAATGTGTGCTTTCATATCGCTCTCCTTATCGTTAAAGCGAATCAATAAATGGAATGGTTTTATCCACTCTTAGAAGATTCATTAGCTTAAACGGCTGCCCTGTTACATTGAGTAATGACAATTTATGGCTTCTTTTTTCTATTCTTTTATAAAGAAAGACAATCGCGCCAATACCCGAAGAGTCAATAAACTCAGTCTTTGAAAAATCCAAGATAATAAAGTCTGTACCTGTATCAACTAGCTCTTCAAATTCATCTTTAAATCCATCAACAGTAAAACCTGAAAAGTCATTTGGAAGCGATACTATTTTATGTTCATTTTCACTGGTTAAATTTATCATCGTAGTTACCTATTAAATATTAAATTCAATATAACTATTACAAGAAACGAACCAACTTTAAGATGTTGATAATTAATGGCTTTTTATTTAGCGGTGGGAGCAATTGAGGATAGTAAAGCATAATGCAATTCCCTTTTAAAAGTAGGATTGCATTATGCAAAAATAATTATTGCCCTTTTCCAGTAAATATAACAACGAGTGTTTTCAAAAAAATAGTCAATTCCATATAAAACCAACTACGTGGAGATGATGTACTTAACATATAAGCATAATCCCAACCTATTTTTTTCCTTGCATCATCAATACTTTCATCATATCCATTCATTACTTGAGCAAGCCCCGATATACCTGGCTTTATACCGTAGGTACGCTGAGAGAAATAAGGAATATCTTTTTCAAGCTTGGAGTAAAATACAGGTCGCTCTGGTCGAGGACCAATGAGTGACATATCGCCTACCAGCACATTCCATAATTGAGGTAATTCATCTAAGCGCGTTTTACGAATGAAACGCCCTATAGGTGTAATTCTAGGGTCGTCCTTACTTGCCCATACCGCGCCACTTGCTACTTCAGCATCAACCACCATCGAGCGAAATTTAAGGACATTAAAAAGGGCAACAAAGTTATCATTACTCTCTCCCACTCTAAGTTGATTAAACAGTACCGGTCCACGTGAACTTACTTTAATTGTTGCAGCCACTAAAAGCATGATCGGAGACAGTAAAGTTAGTCCTACCACAGAGCCAACAATATCAATTATGCGTTTTATAACTTTAATGCTGACGTTTGGTTCAGCTTCTCTATCATGAACCCTTTCCCAGTGTTTTTTATAATCACCACGTTCAAATTTAATAATGCCCCATAACGCTAAAAAATAAGCATTAAGAATATAATTAACTTTATCAACGATAGGGATCTTGGCCTTAATGTTGAGGGTACTTTTAACCACAAAGAGACTATGGACGGCTACAATCACGCAACACAACAACTTAACTAACAATAAGTTCGAGAAAAATGCCATTGAAAACAGTAAAATATAAATTAAAGCAAGCAATATTGGCATTACGCCACGCAAAACTTTATGTGAAATAAAGTTAAAACTAACCCACCCTAATCTAGGATTGAATAGCTCAAATAATATTTTAATTTGTTGCCAATTGCCTGCTCCTAATCTCACTCTTCTAGCATAGTCATGGCTTTGCTCATCGCACTCTCTTTCAATAATGTTAATATCGCTATTTACGACCGCTTTGCCGCCATTTTTTAAGGCTTTCATAGACAATATAAAATCATCATTTATTGTATTTTCATCCAATATATCTGTGTATTTTGAACGAATAGCAAACATGGCTCCTGGTACACCAATCACCGCACCAAGTGATGATTCCATGCTTTTTACATTATTTTGATATTGCCAATAGTGCTGTTGCTCTGGGGTTGCGTGTTCATCTAGAACATAAACACCTGTAATGACCTTAATATCAGGATCTTTAAAATCAGTATCAATTTTATTTAATACATCAATACTTAATAAGGCACTCACATCGGTAAACAGCAACACGTCGTAATTTGATTTAGTTAGTGTAATTAACTCGTTAATACCATGTGCTTTGCCTTGGTTTTGTTTATTATAATGCAAGTGGCACACTACGTTTTGCTGAGCAAGATGTGATTGAGCTAACATCGCTTCTTCGTATGTGTTATCTGTACATCCATCTAAATAAACATGAATGGCATAAAGCTCAGTGTCATAGAGCATAGCGCCGAGGTTATGTAATTTTTCTTTAATGTGTTCTTGCTCATTAAAAGCACACACCAAAATACCAAATCGATTATTTTTTCTTATATTCCCCTCTGGGAATATACGTTTATGAGCCCGTCGACTAACCAACTTTAACAGCGCTAAATAACCAACGTGATGGTACACAACGGTTACAATCAACACCATGAGAACAATTATTAAATAAGTCATGATTTTCCCCTTACGATGGTAAGCCATTATAAAAATGGTCGTACTCTTCACTCATTTTATTAGCATCAGCGATTGAAAAAATATGCTCCCTTATACATTCTCCCTGTTTCATATTAATCGCTTTAATAACCGCAAGTTTAAGCCCCATTTCATCGCCTGGTTTAACCAATACACCTTGCTTATGGGTTAATACTTCGCTGATCCCCCCAACATCAGTGGCAACAATAGCTTTACCACACGCCATAGATTCCAAAATTGATAGCGGTAACCCCTCTCTTTGTGAGTAAAGACACATTACATTGATTGCAGAGTAAAATAATTGCATGCTTTGTACATTGCCTAAAAAATGCACTCGCTCTGAAACACCCAATGAGCTAGCATAATCAACAAGTTTTCTGCGTAAGCTACCACTGCCAGCAAACACTAATTCGATGTTTGCTGGCAATGAAGATAAAACCCTTATAAGCGGAAAATGCCCTTTCCCTAGCTCTAAACGAGCAGAACAACCAATCAAACTCACCTTTTTAGGTAAATTTAATTCATGCCGAGCGTCCAACTCATTGGTACTAAAAAACTGTTTAAAATCGACTCCATTTAGGATTGTTCTATCGGTTCTAATTGCTGTTTCGGTATAGAAATCTTTCGCCACAACTTGTGCATCCGCGACCCAGTATATTTTTGTTAGCTTATTTAATAATTTAGTTATTAAACGTTGCTTAAAACTTTTTAAATACCACGCGTCATGGATAGTCGAAACGTGCTTTATCTGGCGATTTTTTAAACTTACAATACTTGCATAAAGCATTGGCCCTATATGATGGCTATGGATGACATCTATATTGTGTTTTTTTAAAAGAGCTGACAGTTTTCGAACTGTATTTAGATCAAATTTTTCAGCCTTATTTAGGCAGATTAATCTATGCTCAAACGCAGCTAGCTGCGGCCAGTCTCTAACTGCTTCACTAAAACTGCCTTCGAGTGAAACAAAAACACTCGTATCAGAAAATTGACTTTTTTGCATTAGTGTCGCGGCCATTTTCTCAAGACCACCTATTTTGAAATGTTGAACCAAATGTAATACATTCATGTTATTTCCTCTGATCAATAGAGTTCACTGATGAATTGAAAACCAAATCCACAGGTGTATTTCTAACAATGGGTAAAATAGTCACGACCTCAAGAGCTGAGAGCTTCTCTATGGTTTGAATATCCTTAAGGTGGCTATCGAATAAAGTCGCAACAAACACTATTGTGCTACTTGTAAAGATACCTAAAATGATGCCTACAATAATTGATACGGCAAAAGATGTGTTGATAGGTTGTGTCGGACTATATGCACGCTCGATGTTTTTTACTTTATCTGGGCCTTCATATTTAACTAACTTTCCTGTTACCTTCGCCATTTCGTAACGGCTTAACATATCTTTATATAATGATTGCTTAACATCGTAATCACGTTCTAATTTTCTTAATTGCTTTTCAATATCACTTGTCACTAAAAGTCTTTCGCTTACTGTATTAACTTGCTGTTCGAGCATGCTGTATTCTTGCTGGTGCTGAGTAACTGAGTTTTTTGCTTCTTCTAAATTAAGAATTTGAGAGACAAGTACACTGCTTTCGTTATCCCCGCCACTGGGTAAGGTATTGGCCATCTGCCAAAGCTGATCAAGGTTAGTAAGGTCAAGCTCCTTGCTACTTTCAATTAATGACTGTTGACGATTTCTTATACTTTGCATCTCTCTTTTTTTTGAAATTACCTTGCTGTGTTTTTCTGTATAACGTGTTTTTAAAAAGCTAAGTTCAGACTCTACTGCAATAATTTTTTCTTCAATACGTCCTAGGATTGGATTGGCTTGTCCCATTTTTGTTGTCAGCGCTTTAAGTTTGGCTTGCGCACCCGATAAAACGATGGATTTTTGCTGTTGGTCACTCAATAACTTATCGAATGTTTGTCGGTTACTGTGTAAAACGGCAGGCAGAGTATTACTATTTTTAGCTTTGAACATAGCCAGTGATTCTTCCGATACCTCAAGCTCATCCCGAAGACTGACTAGTTGCTGATAAAAAAACTGTTCCGATGTATCAAGTGATGCTCTTGTTGGGGCTAATAAACTTTCAATAAATTTTTCGACCACTTTCTCCAACACCATCTTCATTTTTGTCTGGTCATGCCATATGAAGTTCACACGAACAAGTTCATCGCCAACAAGTGATAAAGAAAGTGCTTGAGAAAGCTCTTGGTGGATTTTTTCTATCTCAGCTGAGGTAGCCGTTTCAGAAATTAAGCCTGTTTCTTTTGCTACAGCTATTAGTACTTTTCGGCTAATTACAAGTGTTCTAAGTGCCGCCATTCGATTTGATAAATCGAAAGAAAAAGATAAATCATCTAGGTATGGATTAAGTAACGAAGACTCTTCAATTAAAATAGTTGCATGGTTTGTGTATTGCTTTTGCGCAGTCACAGCCAAGATAATCACGACTGAAGGAACAATCAAAAGTGGTAAAATGAATAGCTTTGCCCTTGTATAAACGCTATACAAGGTTAAATAAAGTAACCTTTTTATTTGCTCTCTTACTAACATAAACCCTACCTATACATTTGCATATTGCTATGCGAAATTTAGCTGCTATTTGCATAATAAAAATTTAAGCTGCAAATAGCGTACTTTAATAAGGTAGTTGCACAGGCTGCGCCAAGATTATCGTTTACTGCCTAAGGCGCTTTATTTAACATTAAAATATCATGTTGAACGAGCAATGCTTTTGACTCCCAACTATGATCTTTAGCGATGTCCTGTTGCGCTGACTTAAGAGAGCTTAACTGCTCTTTATCTAAGGCAATTGCCTGATCTATTTTATTTATAAAATCGAATTGATTTTTTGCTATGTAAATATTCGACTTATAACGTGTTACGGCTGGAAAGTCCGTGGCAACAATCGGGCTTCCTGCGGCTAAATACTCTTTTAACTTTAACGGATCACATGCTCTAATTTGCTCATTATCTACAAATGGTAAAATAGACACATCCCAATGTGCCGAAAACTCCACTAAACGCTCGTGATCAACAGCTGGCACATGTGTAACGTTTTTAAACTGCATTAGCTCAGATGTGCAAGCAACAATATCTCCGACCAAAAGCAGTTGATAATTTGGTCGCTCCGCAACAAGCGCTGTTAATAAACTGATATCTAACCACTGATTAATACTTCCATAAAACCCAATTACTGGTCCATTTAAAACATCTATTTCTGGGGCTCTCTTTACATCAGACGTAAATAAATCATAACTCACACCATGGGGAAGTAGCTTTGTTTTATGAGCCGGCATTTTATTGTTTAAAAAATCACTCACAACATAAATTAGGTCGGCTTTCTTAATTAAATTTTTCTCAAAGGATGACACTAAATTAGGATCGACACCTGCCAATGCATTAAAATCGTCACCACAGTAGTAAATAAGGGTGTCTTGTGCTTTTTTAGTGAAAAAGTATTCTGCGGTAGGCACACTTAACCAATACGTTAACGGGCCATTACTTTGAATATCTTTAAAATAAAAAGAAAAAACCCACCTATTATAACGCCTCACAAAGCGATTATCGTGCCATGGCAAGACTGGTAATCGGTAAACTTGCATCGTCGAAGGTGTTTTAATTGCCGTATTTTCAGGTTTACTAAAAAGCTGCTTAAACTTTCCCCAAACTCGTTTTATATCGTGTAATTTAAAGCGAGGTTTTCGCATACCTATTGAGTTAACCCAATGTATTTCATGATTTTTAGCCAATTGATAAAATAAATGTTGCGTACTACTCGGGTGACTTGCCCAATCTTCGCCAAAAACGATAAATTTCATATTATTATTCCTTGATGTGCTTGACCACTTTAGCCGGATTACCTGCTGCAATAGTAAAAGGCGGAATGTTTTTCGTAACAACGCTTCCTGCGCCTATAATTGCCCCCTCGCCTATAGTAACGCCAGCAAGAACAGTCACTCCAGTACCAAGCCACGCACCACGTTTAATAGTAATGTCGCCAATTTGAGACTCATCATCACTCTCCCCTAGTGCTCTTCGTTCACAATCAACAGGATGGCCAGGAAAACCGGCTAAAAAAATACGTCCCGCGAGCCGCACATCATCTTCTAACGTAATATTTCGACCTACCGAAAATGCATTCTGCCAACCTATATCTACATTATTACCAATAACTAGAGTTGGCGTGGTAACGCTACCCATCCGCCCACAAAAAGTCGATATACCCGACATCCGTACATTATCGCTGCACTCAATTTTAAGCTCCCCCAAAACTTGTGGCATACCTGAGTAAAGAAACAACTGTTTTTTACTCCCTTTTATCTGACTTTTAAACAGTGGGGTGTAATAAAGTATTCTTAGTAATTCATGGGAAAATGTTTTTAAAAATTGATGTAGGTAATAGAATCCAGAGTGAAATAACGGAATAACCACCATTTGTGGATTGCGAAGATAAGTTGCAAAATAAAACAGCGATTTCGCAACAGGGTGAGGGCTATTCTTAAGCCAGTATTTAAAATGTATTAACATACTACGATTCCTTATTGCTTTGTATTGTGAGCTTTTCTAGCGCAATTGTTAGTGCCAGAATAATATATAAAGGCCAAGTAAATGCTTGTGTTAGGAATGTACCAGCAACCATAAACCCAATAATGCCAGCCTTTAATGCATTAGCATTAACAACAACTTGGTGGTTGTAGTTAAGTTTATTAATGCAATAAACTCTCGAAAGACTTCGGTAAATACTGGCAATTAAAACCAGAAATATACATATTCCAACAAAACCTGTTTCACCTAAAACCTGAAACCAGGTGCTATGTACTGCATGATTCTTGCCATCCCAATGAGGACTGTAAAAGTAATAATTTACAAAAAAGTTATCTACACCAACGCCTGTTAAGGGGTTCGACAGCGCCATATTAATTGCCGCTTGCCACGCGTATATTCGACCCATTGCAGATTCATCAACCCCATCTTCTGCAGCTCCACCGCTTTGCCTATCGCTTATACCAGCAAAAACCATCATAGCTAACATCGCAACACCTGCACACATTGCAACAACGACAGGATTTTTTACTTTTTGATATAAAAAGAAGCTTAAGATGGCCGCAATTCCGAGTACCCCACCGCGACTTTGCGTAGCAATAACACCAGAAATAGTAAAAATTAAACCGATTCCTGCAAATATTCGACGGTATTTATTAACTTGTGAATTGAATAACTCAGCGGCTAAAAAAGAAACGGGAAACATTAACACTAAAGATAAATCGTTTGGATCACCCAGTTGTGAGCGATACTCACGAGAAATAGTCACCCGAGTACCTTCAATTAGACCAATGCCATTAATTTTGTTGTTTAAAGCAACCAATGCAACAGCAACACCAGAGATCATGATCCCCATGCGAACAAAACTAAAATGAGAGAACCGTGTTAGCCACCAGCTGATAGCAAACACCATAATAAATACCTTAACCAGTACCCCTATCCAATACTCTATTGCCAGCCCTTTGTTTGTTGCACTAAACACACACACCGTAAGCCAAGCAAACCAAATAACAAAAATCAGATGTGTTGAGCTCCAATGTGGCTTTAAGGTTTTTGAAATAAACAAATGCCATGTAATTCCTAACAGCGAGGCGAGCGCCAACATTTTAGGTATTTTGAGGGGCATTAAAAAAACAAAGGCTTCGTGTAATCTAAAATAACTAAATAGAATAAAAAAAATAATAAATACAGTACTTATCTTAACCGCTAAGTATCCTGCAAATGGCAGCAGTAATAATGCAAATGCAGCAATAGGACCAAATAAAATATACAGCACAAGCGTTAGCGCTGTAATAAGCATCCCATTTATAATTAAACAATGTTTTTTATACCAATTAATCATGCACTCTGCCCTTCAATATGTGATGAATGACATTGCTAATTATTTGATTATATTTATGACAAAGGATCATTAAAAAACAGATAAATGTGATGAGTTGGCAGATTACATATTGTGGAAAGTCAAAAGCACTCATCATATAAATGACTAAAAAACATCCCCAGCTCGGCACAAGGTTTTTTACACTAAACGATAAATATTCAAGCTTTTGACTTATAACAAAAAAAAGTATTGCTTTTAATAACTGGGCTGCCATTAAAGCAATAACAGCACCCAGTACAGCTAATTCAGACACCAAAAAGAAAAGCAGTATCAGTGCTGTTAAAGCACTAATAACATTCACTACAGTGACAAAAAAACCGTTGAATTTGGTATAACAACCAATATTTAATAAATCACTGTGGTGTCTTAGTACCACAATCACAATTAAACTCGGTAACAGCCATATATTTAATTGATAGCTATCGGGTAATACTACGACTAAAAGATGAGGCGCCGCTATCGTCATAGACGCACAAAGTAATATGCCAATATCCAAACTAAGTTCGCATAAAAACACATAACGAGTACGATCTTGTGCTAACTCATTAAAACGACGAGAAAACCACCACATTCTAATCGGTTCAAAAGTAAACGACGCCATTAATGCAAACTGCACTGCAACGTAGTATTGAGCTAGTTTTTCTTTACCTACACTTGCTACAATAAACCAGTTTTCAGCACCGTTATTTGCGTATACAAACAATGAAGAGATAATAATGCTTAATAAAAACAGACTATTTTTATAGCTAATATTCCAAGGAATATATTTAAAGCCGATGCTAATCTGCTGAAAAACAACCGATAATGCTATAAATAATACACAAGCACTCGATACAACACCCGACACCATCACACCGGTTACCCCATAGCCTAAATAAAGCAATACAAGCGTACACACAGTTTGAACAATGCCCTGTAGTATAGCTAAAATACAAAACTGCTTAGCCATCTCGTAGTATCTAAAGTAACAAAATAAAATTGAAAGCAGCGATGATAGTGCTAAATTAACAGCCAACAGTTTTATATCTATTAAAGTTAATGAAACAGGTAATAACGCGCTAAACGGCTCTACAAAGTAAACACATACACACACAAAGATACTGCTGAAAAAACCACATAAAATAAATGCATCTCTAAATAATGCTCGCTTTTTTTGAGGGTTGTTTATTTGTTGCTTAAAAAGTAATTCCGGTAAGCCTAAACATAAAAGTAACGACATAACCGCTGATATTGACACTAAAAAAGTTAGCTCACCAAACTCAGTTTGACTCAAAATACGTGTAGAAATAGGTAATAAAGCAAACCCCAGCACTTTAAGTGATAAGGTAGATAAACCAAAATATGCAATTTGCTTAATTCCATTCATAGTTTCACCTACACAGTTTGAATCCAGTTAGATAGCTTTTTAGCTTGCGAATTTGCATCAAACTTTTTAGTCACTAACTTTTTAGCATTTAGTCCTTTTGCGTATCTTTCATACGGACTAAGATCACAAAACTCAGTTAAAATTCTTTCGAGACCGCCAATACTAGAAGGCTCACATTTAAACCCAACGGAGTCATTAACAATTTCTTTTGCTCCCATCAGTTCTGTCGTTATTACAGGAATGCCACTGGCCATCGCCTCTTTTAAAACCACAGGACCGGTATCGCGGTCACCATTACTAGACACACAAAAAGGAGCCACTAAGGCAGAGTAATCACTGGTGTTTTTTGCTAGCCATGTGGGGCTTTTTGCACCTAAAAACTTAACTTCAGTAACAATATTAAGTTCTTCACATAAATAAATTAGATCATTTAATAAAGGCCCTTCCCCTACAATATCTAGCGAAATAGAGTATTTTTTATTTAACTTTTTTATTGCTGGTAATAGAAATTGCAGACCTTTTTTTTCAACTAATCGCCCTACAAATAAGAGCTTTACTGACTCATTTAGACGACTTGGTTTGGCGTTAAACATACTTAAATCGATACCACAGTGCAGTAATTGAACCTTACCTGCGCTGTAATTATTTAGCTTTATCTGCATGTCTTTACATACCGCAACTGAGAAATCACACAGTGATAATTTAAGTTTTAAATCAGAATCGTTCACGTAAACATCGTGACCGTGCCCTATTGAGGACACGCTAACACCTGCAATTTTGCTGGCAACTATTGAATATGTGAGCGGGGCATGCATGAAATGACAATGGATATGAGAGATTTTACGAGAATGAATTATCTCAGCAATATTCAGTCCATAACCCATTAGCGATACAAGAGAGATAGCGCTAAATTTACTGGCCAATATGCTACTTTTAAGTGCCATAACAGGGTGTTGTAATGCAAAACTAATAGCAGACTGAGTCGATTTTTTTATAACAATAATACGAACGCTATTATCTAAATTGATGCACTCATTCAAGTTTTCGAACGTCAGCACACTTACTTTATGCCCTGCTTTAACTAAAGCATTGATTTCAGTAACGACAAACGTTTCTGATGGAATGTGAAAGCTGGGGACAACAATACCAATATGTTTCATTTTAAAAACTCCAGATAAACTTAATGTTACTTCGCAAGAACTATGCCCTGCAAAAAACGGCTTAAATGAGCATTAAAAAATCAATATGCGAAGATAAATCGCAATATGCAAACCATTAAACAAAAAATCGCCCCGAAGCGTATTAAAATCGTTGGCGCTTATCTTGCGTAGTCTAACTACCTGAGAAAATGAAGGTTACTTAATATGAGCATTGAAGTAAGCGTTATTATTCCTAATTACAACTGTAAACCCTATTTAGCAAAGGCAATATCAAGCATTGTTAGACAAGAGAATATTAGCTACGAAATACTCGTCGTCGATGATGGTTCAACTGACGGCAGTGTCGAATGGTTAGAAAATCTTCAAAAAACACTGCCTGAAATTAGAGTCATTGCACAACCAAATACAGGGGTTGTAAAAGCGAGAAACAGAGCAATATCAGAGGCTAAAGGCGATTACATTGCCTTTTTAGACGCCGATGATTACTGGACAGACGACAAGTTATCCAATCAAATTAACTATATGAAACAAAATAGTGACTGTGTTTTAAGTTTTACTAATTACATGCATGTAAATGAAAAATATGAACCAATTATTGATTGTTTCTCTTATTGGCCGGAGTTCTCAAAATTTATAGATAAAAATAGCACAGGGTATCAAAACCTTAAATCACCTATGGACTTACTCCTATTTGCTAATGTGATAGGCACGTCTTCTGTGATGGTAAAAAAATCAGCAATCAGCTTCGTTGGAAAATTTGATACTTCACTCAATAGCGCAAGTGATTGGGATTGCTGGTTAAAATTAGCTCGAATTGGTGATGTTGCATTTTCACTTCAAACATCAATGGGCTATTTAATGAGGGCAGGCTCAATCACAGCAAATAGAAAAAATAGACTTAATGCAATGAAAGTAATCATTTCTCGATGTAAAAACGATACTGGATTTGATACAAAGCTTAAAGCTAAAGCGAGAATGTTAGAGTGTTATGGTGAGTACTACAGGGAAATCGGGCTCAAATTTAAAGCCTTACGTATTACTGCGGCTGCTTTTATGTTATTTCCTCACAAACGAAATTTTCAGCACCTATTACATGATATAAAACAGACGATTAAGCCATCGTGAGCAATTTTTATATACCAAAGCCCATTAAATAGCTTACGCAAACCGACTTTTAAAGGCTCAGCATAAAATCCTGAGCCTTTAAGGTTAATCAATAATTAAATCATAACTAAGCATTCTATGATCACTGCCTTTAAAGTCACTCACTGTTAATCTTTGCAAATTAATGCCTTCACTTATTATACAATGATCTATGGCTAAGCCTGTAAAAATAGATCGCCCACGTTCAAAAGGCATAAAGCTCACATACCGCTCACTTTCTCCGTAACACGTTTTACTATCATCCCAATTAAAGTATTGAGACCAAGGGACAATATTTAAGTCACCAGCGATTACCCAAACGCCCTTTTCATTATGTGCTGCCGTGTTTAGTGCTGCTAATAACGTATTTCTATTTTGCCAATGTTGTCTTGACCGTGGGGAAGGAGGATGAGCTACAAAAACCGTGACAATGCGATCTATAAATAAAAACTTCAATTTAATGTAACCTAATCTATCAGCATCCAATTTAACTTGATGCTTATACACCATAGGTATTCGTGATAAAACAACTATGCCATAGGGAATTCCTTCTATCTCTTCATAGCCAAACATATCAGTTGTACTTAAAAATTGGTTCAGTAAATTACGATTTTTGTCGCTGAATTCTTGTAAAATCAACACATCCCATTTTTTTTGCAACAACGTTGCTAAATGAGTTTCTATATATTTATTACTATAGTTTAAGTTTATTTGCTTAACAGATAATACCGGCCCACTGTAGGATGTTGAGCTAGATAGATTAAATAACACAGGGGTAACCCCTACAATACACACAAGTAGTAATGCGGCTCCTAATTTAAATAGTTTGAGGGTAATTAATAGCAGCGCACACACTAACGCAGCTGACAATAATTGTAAGCGCAGAGACACAAACACATCTGCATAAAAATGCTCTAAAGGATTATACGCAAGTGCAATAAATAACAATGCGGCTAACAAAAGAATAATCCGCAAAAAAAATACGTTGCGGATTATTAATACCTAAGGCTCTAAACATAAATTTTTGACCCCGTGAGTGAAAACTTTCAAAGGTTATCGCATTATAAATAACTGTTGTTGTTCGCCTGAATTATATTTCCATGAATATAATAGTGGCTGAGTAGAGCTATCGTAAAACCAAATTTCGGCTATTAACTCAATATCTTCGCGACTTAATGTAAGCTGTTTTTCAAGCATACTATTGGCCAATGGCCCTCTATAAACGCAGTTATTATAATCTGCCCGCTGTGCTGATATTTTCTTTTGGCACACATTTAAATACGCTCTAACCTCTCCCAGTCCAAGATCAACATCAAGATTAAGTGAGTATTTAGTGGAAAGGTTAAATTGTTCATCAATTTGTAAAGCTGCTATTCCTGCAGGTTCATTTGAACTTTCCAAAGGTAGAGATACCGCTGCCTCAGGAGCTTTTGATTCTTCTGAACCCGAGCCGCCACATGCAATTAAACCTAGTGATAACATTGAAATTATAATAGCGTTATTCATTATTGATCCCCTTTTACAACATTATTAATACTGTAATCATTAAACCATTTTGTTTTTTGCGCACCCGATGACTCTGCAAATTCGGCAAAGCTGCCATAGGCATCAGTTATATCAACACCCTCAAGTGGATGGAGCCATTGCATACCAACTTCCATTGCCCAAGGTAAGCCACTTTCACTAAGGAAATACAAACCTTTACTCTGATCGCTCACATCATCAGAGCCAACATAATTATAAAATGAGGAGTCAAACGCTTCAGTCGGCGCTTGATTTTTGATATGCACTTCCCAGCTTCTGGATTCTTTTCCTACCAAAAAGTCTCCATGATAAAAACCATCTGTTGCAAAAATAAAGGGGTCAAGAAGCGTACCTGGAGAGGCTGTAATTGCTTTTGGTAATTTTAATGGAATGGTCATGCTAAATGTGACTTTAACGTTATCATCACAGTTATTTTCTGTTCTAAAGTATTCACAACCGGACTGTTTAGAAACGTACTCCCACGTATCTTGCATAAAAATTAGAATAGCTTCATCGCGGTTTTCTTCTAAATAACGGCCATTTTGCAATTGCCCATCAATAACCAAAGAAATAGCACTCTCATCAACTTCATTTCTTAAAATTGAGAGTGGATTACCATTTACCGTTTCCTTTAGCCTCACAGCAAAGCCATTATGATAGGTCGCACCAATACCTATAAGTTGACCATCTATTTTGTAGCCAACTACACTGCTCCCTTCTATTAGCTGAGTCGTTCTGTAATTAAGTACGACATCATTAAAATCGTAATCACCTGCAAACGGCCATTTGTCTTCGTAAGCAAGCGTTACCCAATCACTTTCACCTGGATACACAGCACTGGCAAATGTAGTTACTTCGTAATCTTCAACTTCGCCGCCAAGTACTCCCCCTGTTGCGGTGATAAGCGAGGCTTCGGTACCATCAGTTACTCTAAATCGAGCCCATGTTTGGCCTGACTTTGTATTACTAGGAACACTGACAAGAATACTGTTATCACCCTCATTAAGCTGAAATTTGGTGACCGTTCGTTCATCTTCACTAAATGCTCCGTTTTGATCCCAATCAAACCATGCATATAAAAAGCTAGTCGCTGATGCCCTAACTATGATTTGGCTATCTTGACCTGCAGATATAGCAGTTACAAAACTAACCCCATCATCCGATCCATCAATTGGAAAATTAACTAAATCAGCTTCTGTATTTATATTTTCGCCATCAACAGAATCTCCTAGATAAATTAACTCACTGCCAGTGCTATTAGGATCAAACAGATGCCTAGCGCCACTTTTTTCAAGACTCGTGTTATACGGTGCTGGTGCATCACCAAAATCAATTGAGCTATCGGTGACTTTAACTTCAGCTATGGCACAACGTGCCCCATCGTTTTGGCTTGATTTAGGGCCTGATGTAAATACGTTAGCAACCGGCGTATAGTCAACAACTGGGCTAATGCTTAAATCAACCTTATGAATTTTACCGCTTTTGTTATTACTGAAATAAAATTGCCCATTAATATCAAAGTATGCAGCTCCAAAAGCCCCAGTATCATCACCAATGTCTACTTGAGTAATAAATCGAGCGGTATTAGCTGCTATGTCTATTTCATGCAAGTCACCATTAGATTCTACAGCGTATAATAAATTACTCTTTGGGTGAAAAGCGAAATCAAATATACCTAGCTTCCATGTATCTGAATCAGGTAGAAGTGTGGCCGTAATAGAGGCATCTAAATCACCATCTAGGTTGATAGAATAAAGACCAAAATTTGGAGTATAAACATAATATGAAGCGCTCTGAGTTCCTTCATCTTCAATGACTTGAATATCACCAACGTAAAAATTTGTTGCAGGAAGACCAGCAACATCTAAGCGTTTCATTTCAAAATCATCACCAATTTGCACAACACTACTTGGTAATTGCTTACTAAACCCGTATAAATATTGATCTTTATAATTAAAGCCTATTGCGTTAACACTTTCATTATTAGCCTCATTTGCAAACGTCAGCTCTGTCGTTAAAACGGTAGGTTTAGCAGACACTAAATCTATTCCATACAGTTGTGCTTTTGAGTTTTGCATTAAAAAAGCCTGACTTGGACATTCATCAAATGGCTGACTTAAAACAGCACACGGAACTAGTGATAAAAGTGCTGTGGATAATTGGGTTAATTTCATAATTAGTTGCCCTTATTTATTAAGTAAATAAATCAGTGCAGACTTCATTCCAAAATTTAGTACATTGAATTCTTTATAAAAAAATAAAATAGAGCGATTTCTATGCATGTTGCAACTCTATTAATTTGCATTATGCGAATTAATACCGTGTTTATAAAATAGATATGACGGAAAAAGTTCTAAGCATAAGAGGTGTTAAAATCATTAGTATCGCAAATAATCCAGCTAGCTTATGAATTCTATAAATACCAAGATCTTAACTTTTCATCTAACCATAGGTGCTTTTTAAAATTAAAATGCCCTTAGGTAATCTATCTTCCTTGTTTGTCAGCGCTTTATCTGTAAGCTTTATTAGGTGTGCGAGAATCACTGTTATTTAAATAAAATATTCCCTTATACTTTGGGAAACTAACTCATTAGGTTATTTACATGTTTGATCACGTAAAAAGAGATTGGCTCTCTAATGTTCGTGGCGATGTGCTTGCTGGTATTGTTGTGGCGCTTGCCCTAATACCTGAAGCGATTGCCTTTTCTATTATTGCCGGTGTTGATCCAAAAGTAGGTTTATACGCCTCATTTTGTATCGCCGTTATTATTGCCTTTGTAGGCGGACGTCCTGGCATGATATCGGCGGCCACCGGTGCAATGGCACTGTTAATGGTGACGCTAGTTAAAGATCATGGTTTGGAATACTTACTGGTTGCTACCTTACTCACTGGTGTACTACAAATATTTGCAGGCTTTTTAAAGCTCGGTGAATTAATGCGGTTTGTATCGCGATCTGTTGTAACAGGGTTTGTAAACGCGCTGGCGATTTTAATATTTATGGCGCAGTTACCTGAGCTGACTAATGTTACTTGGCATGTTTATGCGATGACCGCAGCGGGCTTAGGTATTATTTACTTATTCCCATATATTCCAACTATTGGCAAAATACTTCCCTCTCCTTTAGTGTGTATTGTTGTTATTACACTGGTTTCAATATTTTTAGGTCTTGATATAAGAACCGTTGGCGACATGGGCGAACTGCCAGACACTCTACCTATATTCTTATGGCCCGATGTACCGCTAACACTCGAAACACTGCAAATTGTTTTACCGTATTCAATTGGTCTTGCTGTTGTGGGCTTACTTGAGTCAATGATGACCGCCACTATTGTTGATGACTTAACTGATACAACGAGCGATCGTAATAAAGAATGTAAAGGCCAAGGTATTGCTAATATTGGCGCAGGCTTATTCGGTGGTATGGCGGGTTGCGCTATGATTGGGCAATCAATTATTAACGTTAAATCGGGGGGGCGCGGCAGGCTTTCTACCTTTATTGCAGGCTCTTTTTTAATCATCATGGTGGTGTTTTTAGATGAGTGGCTGCGTTTAATTCCTATGGCAGCCCTAGTTGCCGTAATGATTATGGTATCGATTGGTACATTCTCTTGGACCTCTGTTAAGGATTTAAAAAAGAACCCGCTTTCATCAAACGTAGTGATGATTTCTACCGTTATTGTGGTTGTTGCCACGCATAACCTAGCCATTGGCGTTTTAGTTGGTGTGTTGTTAGCTACGTTGTTTTTTGCCAATAAAATTGGTCGCTTTATGGTGGTTAAAACCAAGCATGATGAAAGCAACGATAAAATAACCTATGAAGTCGTTGGCCAAGTATTTTTTGCATCAGCTGAGCAATTTATTGCATCGTTCGATTTTAAAAATGCGGTTTCTAACGTCGTAATTGATTTAACCCATGCACATTTTTGGGATATAACTGGTGTATCGTCACTCGACAAGGTGGTCATTAAATTTAGGCGTGAAGGCGCAACGGTTAATATTATTGGTATGAATAGCGCAACCGAAACTGTAATTGATAAATTTGGTGTGCATAACAACCCTGAAGAAGTCGAAAAACTACTTGGCGGACATTAAGGAGAATGCAATGACTAAAATAATTACCTATGTAGATGGCTCAGCCATTACTAAAAATGTAACCGACGCTGCTATTTGGGCTTCAAAAAAGCTAAATAAACCAATTAGCTTTGTGCATACAATTGAAAAAACGCAGCAAACTAATATCGGCGACTACTCTGGCAGCATTGGGCTTGGTGCGCATTCGACACTTCTTGATGAAATGACCAAGCTTGACGAACAACGCTGCAAAGTAAGTTTAAAAATGGCTGACGAATTATTAAATTCAGTAAGTGAGCATGCTAAATCGGCAGGTATTACTAATTTTGAATTAATTAAGCGCCACGGTGATTTGCTCGATACCGTTATAGACTTAAAAGACGACACACGCCTTATTGTTATTGGCCAAAATGGTGCTGGACATAGTAATAGCTTTGCGGTGCTGGGCTCACATATAGAAACCTTAGTGCGTAATGCAACACAACCTATTTTGCTTATTCCAGAAACATTTAAACAACCTAAATCATTTATGATTGCGTACGACGGCCGCGAAACAGCCGACAAAGCGCTACAACAAGTGATTGATGGCGGCTTGTTACATGGTTTGCATTGCCATTTAGTGAGTATTAAAAATAACGAAAAAGACCTTGAAGAAAAATTTGTTAATGCACAGCACAAGCTTATCAGTATGGACTTTGAAGTGTCGGCAAGCTTTTTAGAGGGCAATATTTTTGACTCGTTAATGCAATATAAAGAGCAAAATAATGTAGAACTAATTGTAATGGGTGCATTTGGGCACTCTAAACTAAGGCAGTTTTTTGTGGGCAGTAACACCATTAAAATGCTCGAAAACAGCGATGTGCCTGTGGTTATTTTAAAATAAGTAGCTATTTTAAATAAGTTTAAAATCAATCTTAAAAGCCTAAAATCACTTAACTGATTTTAGGTTTTTGTTTTTGGCTTAGCTTCAAACTTTTCAAATAAAAACTGAATAAACGACGTGACCTTTTGAGCCACAAACTTTCTATGCGGATAAATAGCAAATAAGCCAAACTCAAAGGTTTTATAGCCTTGCATAACCTGCACAAGCTTGCCCGATGCAATATCGTCTCTCACCACTATTTCAGGGATTAAGCCAATACCGCCACCCGCTACAACCACCTCTTTTACTGCTTGCGGATTATTAACCGAAACACGCGAGTTTACGTTTGCCGTTAATGCCTCACCAGTAGGTGAAACAAGTGGCCAATGGCGACCTATTTTAAAGTTGCTATCAATCACTGTGGCGTGTTGTTCAAGCTCATCAACACTCACTGGTGCGCCAAAACGCTGAATGTATTCGGCTGATGCACATAAAATTAAAGGGTAACTGGTAATTTGCCTCGCGATTAAATTAGAATCAGACACACTGCCAATTCTTATTGCTAAATCAACCCCCTCTTCTAGCAAATCAATTGTTTTGTCTGAAAGCACTAAATCAATACTTAAATCGGGGTATCGGCTCAGTAACTCAGGCATTAACGGCGCAAGGTTTGATTCACCAAACGACACCGGCGCACTCACCCTAAGTTTGCCGCTAGCAAGCGCTGTTTGACCCGATAAGTTATCGAGCATTTCACTGTAGCTTTCAATTACAGGTACTACGCTTGTGTAATAACTTTGCCCCGCTTCGGTAATCGAAATTCTGCGCGTGGAGCGGTTAAATAATCTAACCCCTAAGTCTTGCTCTACAATGCCCACGTATTTACTAACCAGCGCCTTTGAAAGCCCTAGCCTGTCGCCTGCGGCTGTAAAAGAGCCTGTTTCAACAACCGCTATGATTGTTTTAATGCCAATAATAGTATCCATGATTGTCAATATAGCATTGACATTTATTCCTTACTAGCTCGGTTTTTCAAAACTGATAATAGTGAAAGAATAGCGTTATTAAAAATCACTATTTAAAATTAAAAACAGGACAACCCATGAGCAATCTAACGCTATACCGTTTTACTTTATCTGGTCATTCACATCGTGCAGAGTTATTTACATCGCTTTTAAAGCTTGATGTAAATATGGTTGATGTTGCACTGCAAAACGGCGCACAAAAGCACGCTGACTTTTTAAAAATGAATATTTTTGGACAAGTACCGGTACTTAAACATAACGATGACGTAATTAACGATTCAAACGCTATTTTGCTGTACTTGGCACAAAAATTTGATGCTAACAGAACCTGGTACCCAGAAGATATTGCTATGCAAGCACACATTCAGCGCTGGTTGAGTGTTGCTGCAGGGCTTGTGGCTTCAGGACCGTGTTCGGCGCGTTTGGTCACTGTATTTGGCGCAGAGCTTGATCATCAAAACGCGATAAACATTGCCCACACATTATTTAAAACAATGGATGCACACTTACAAAACCGTGAATACTTAGTAGGCACTCAGCCTACTATTGCCGACATTGCCAACTTTTCATACATAGCACACGCACCAGAGGGCGGTGTATCACTTGAACAATACCCAAATATTTTAAGATGGCTAAACAACGTTCGTAAACTTGACGGCTTTATAGCAATGCCTGAAACAAAAGCAGGTTTACTCGCTTAGTTTTAAGTTTTTAATACTGTTTTAAAAGAGGCTATTGAGCCTCTTTTTTTGTGCTTGTTTAAGCGAAATCTGAAATTTAGTGTAAGTGAATAGGCCGACATTTTGACTGGCAGACAACTATAAATTCAATTAGTTGATACAAATCTATGCGAATAATTCTGTGAGAAATTTCATGTGAAAATAAGGGAAAATTTTTCTGATAGAGCAGTTAGAAGATATCTAAAATTTGGCGGTAGGAATAAATATAGGGGAGCACTCAGATATTCGCGAAATGTATGGCGGTGTCACAATGCCTAAAACAAAAATAGGTTTACTTGCCCAGTGATAACAGCTTACTACTGCTTTAAAAGAAGTCATCGTGCTTTTTTTTATAAGTTTCAAATGTACTATTTACATGTTTAAAAACTTAAAGATTATTTCATAAGCTCATTTTTTAATTAATTTTCGCTGTTAGAGTTATTCTACAACCTTGCCATGTTTTCTTTCATAATATAGATGTATACTCAACTTAATACGTTATCAAAAGGTGATTGTGATGAATAAAAAAGTAGAAGCTTATGGCGTTTCAGCAGTTGCTAGACCTAAGATTAAAGCAACTAAAATTTTAGATTTATCTGGGGAATCAGGTAAGCAAATTGTAAAATCTGAAGCTAAATTAGCTATAAGAACACACAGAAAAACATTTACTAAATTGGCTCATATGTAATGGAAATAATTTGCTTTCCATTTGAAAGGGTTATTGAAATTAATGCTTTTATTTTAGAAAGTGAACCCGGTATGAAAGGTGCTGTCGACATCCCTAAATTACAGGGGGCTTTAGGGCGAATAGATAATGCAATTATCTACGATGGATTGGATGATGTATTTGAAATAGCAGCTAAATATACAGCAAGTATAGCTATAGCTCATGCATTGCCTGACGCAAATAAACGAACAGGGCTAGTTGTTGGTCTAGAGTACTTGTCATTAAATGAATACGAATTAACTAGCGATAACGATTTAATAGCTGATGCTGTAAAAGATTTAGTTATCGGTGAAATTAGTGAAAATGATTTTGCTGATGTATTGTATGCACAGTATTTTCAAGAAAACCCTACCAATAAAAATACATAATCGGATAGCTAAATAGTCATTAACTAAAACAGTATTAATTCCATTTTGGGCTTCGCAAATTTTTACACCTCAAGTGCAATTTTATCCCATAGCTCTATATTAATAACTACAGCTCTAAATCAAGCTCATCAACGCCTTTAGCAGGTACGGCGCAGCAAATTAGAGCCTGCCCTGCCTCTACTGGGTAACTTACGTTATTGCGATAAACCACAGCACCTGCGTTTATTTTTACGGCGCAACTACCGCAGCTGCCGTTTCGACAGCCAAATTCAGGTTCTAAACCATGGGATTCGGCTACATTAAGTATAGTGTTGTCGCCTTTGTTCCAGCGCTGTTCAAAGCCCGATTTACTGAATTTAATTACGGTGTTGTCGGCTTCCTCAGTGCTAATCTCTTTGCTTTTATTAGGTGCTTCGTTTGTATTAAGCACTTTGCGCTTAATACTGGAGGGCCCAAATGCTTCCGAAAATATATTTTTATCCTGCACACCGAGCAATAACAGTTCGTTATATACGTGCTGCATAAACGCTTCTGGTCCGCATAAAAAGAACTCGTAATCATCAAGTGGTAAATAGTATCTAAACACATCCGCATTTATGCGCCCTTTTAAATCAAAGCTTTTGTCTTTTAAATTAAAGCTCTCATCTTTTACGTTAAAGCCATTGTCTTGCTTTTCACTAAGCTCTGGCTGCGATAAAAGTGAGTAGTAATCAATTGCGCCGCTACTCGTATCTGCAAGTGTTTTTAGCTCGTTATAAAACGCACGCTGCTGGGTATTTTTAGCACTGTGAAAAATATGCAAAGGGCGTGTATAGCGAGTTCTTAGTCCTTCATTGGCAATGTGTTTAGCCATTGAAACCATGGGTGTAATACCTATTCCACCACCAATTAATACCGCAGGCTTGATACTAGTTGAGTCAATAAAAAATTGCCCTTGTGGGTATTTAGCTAAAATAACGCTCCCGAGTTTTACGTTATTATGAAAATAGTTAGACACCTCGCCATTTAGCTCTCTTTTAATCGATAACCGATAAAAGAGTTCATGAGGGCTTGATGAAACGGTGTAGGTTCTAATAACAGGCTTGCTGTTTCTGTTATTACCACTACTTTTACTTGGTATTTGTACGGTTAAATGCTGCCCAGCTTTAAATGGTAACAAGGTTGTATTGTTATGCCCTTCTAAATAAAAGGAGGTAATTACATTACTTTCTTTAATTATTTTAGTTACTTTTAAAGGCTGCCAAGTATGTTTTAGTTTTTCTGCTTGTTTGTTTTTATCAGCCTCAAGCCACATGCCCGTCATTTTAGTATTAGGGGAATAAGCATCAAATTTAGCACTAAACGGGAGTAAGTTTTTAAGCCACATCCCTTTAGTGAGGGTAAATTTCCAGCCTCGGTCTGCGCCAATAAAGCCCTCTAACTCTGGATGCCCGTCCCATAAAATTTCAACGCTGCCGGTAAGCATTAATACATTACCCGTATCAAAATCAGGAAATAACAAACCTGCTTTTGGGTTTAATAAAAAGTTACCCAAGGTATTAAAAAAATTGTTACCTGCGTAATCAGGAATCGTTAATGTATTGCCTTCTCGCTTTACAAAACCCGGCAACCCACCACGGTGAGAAACATCAACCCCTTCAATTTTTGGATTGTTTTTTGCGGTTATAAAACTCGATACAAAAAATGTATCGGTGGTGTCAATTAACACACTAGCTGCGTTATCAAGTGTATTAAATTCAACTTTTTGTACTGCACTACTTTTAACTAAAGGATCTCTATTAAACGTTAAGTCACGCGTTTGAATATACTGCGGGCAATTTCCAAAGGATTGATCAACATTAAAACTCACCTGATTATCGTCAATTGCCTCACCTACGCGCACATTTAAACGGTTACGCCTACGCGTGCCTAGCTCAATGCCTAATAAACCAATTGGCGAGCCGGCAATATTTAACGTGTTATGTAGAGGGTCGTTTCTATCAACCGCGTGGGTCATTAATAACGACGTAGGAGTTGTGGCGCTTAAAAAGCCTGGCTGCCCTGAAACAATAGATACCCACGGATTAGCGTTTTCATCAACACTGCCTGCAACCACAAATGGTAACTGCTCAAAAAATGCTTGATGCTGCTTTGGCATAAATGAGCGCACGGCACGTTTACCAAATGTTGCCATTATTTCTCGTTTACCGAGTTTGTCTTGTATTGCCAGCTCGCCTTCGTGAAACGGTGAAGCATCTATTGAGTTAGTTTTAGTCATTTTGCTCGTAATTCGTGTGCGTATTTTATGGGTTAAATTTAACTCAATATACACTCAATGATAATGAGTGTTTTATTGACTGATAATGCACAAAACAATGACAATACTTGCACCCTCTTAGTGCCAAGCGCGCACCAAAATATAACAAAACGGGTTTTATCCTCACTCTAAAAATACATTAAATACTATTTAAACAATAACTTAAAAAACTGGCTGTATTTTTGCAAACACTCTATTAACAAGCCCGTTTTACTTACGGCAAAAATTTAGGTTGTTGGCACTATAGCTATTATCAACCATAGGCAAAGAAGCCCGCACACAGTTATGCATATTGCGTATTTGTGGCGGGCTTTTTTGTTATTTGTATTTAAACCGTCACTTTAAGGAATGCCCTATGCAAACCTCGCAAAAAATACTCATTATTGGTAATGGTATGGTCGGACACCACTTTGTTGAGCAAATGCGCCAAAGCGATGCCAACGCAGACATTACTGTACTTTGCGGAGAAGCAAATCTTGCATACGATCGCGTGTACTTATCAAGTGTATTTGATGGCAAAACAGCTGCCGATTTAGCACTTACCACTCACGACAACTACAAACAGCTTAATATTAATGTGCATACCAGCCAGTGGGTTGAAGGCATTGATAGAACAGCAAAAATAGTGACCACATTAACCGGTGAGCAATACCCATACGACAAACTGATACTCGCGACAGGTTCATTTCCGTTTGTGCCGCCTATAAAAGGGAACGACCAACCCCATTGTTTGGTGTATCGCACATTAGAAGATTTAGAACAAATAAAAGCCAGTGCCGCTGTAAGCAAAAGCGGTGTTGTTATTGGTGGTGGTTTGCTGGGGCTTGAAGCCGCAAACGCAATTAAGCAACTAGGGCTTGATACCCACGTAGTTGAATTTGCGCCGCAACTTATGGCTGTTCAACTTGATGGACAAGGCGGTACGCTACTAAAAAATAAAATAGAAAAACTCGGCGTAACGGTACACACATCAAAAGCAACCAGTGAAATAGTAAAAGGCGAAACGAGCCGCTTTAGATTAAATTTTTCGGATGAGTCATTTTTAGAAACAGATCTGATTTTGTTCTCTGCCGGTATTCGCCCGTATGATCAGCTAGGTAAAATTGCTGATTTAGAACTGGGTGAGCGCGGCGGTATTATTATTAATAACCAATGCCAAACGTCAGATCCTGATATTTTAGCCATTGGTGAATGTGCCCTGTGGGACAAAAAACTATTTGGCTTAGTAGCACCGGGTTACAACATGGCGCGCGTTGCAGCGAGTCAATTAAGTGGCGGCGAGCTTGAGTTTTTAGGTGCTGATATGAGCACAAAACTTAAGTTACTAGGCGTAGAAGTAGGCTCAATTGGAGACGCTCATGCAAAAACGCCAGACTGCAAAGAACTTATATACCAAGACGCTATTCGCGGCTGCTATAAAAAAATTATACTAAGTGAAAAAGGCGATAAATTACTGGGCGCTGTACTAGTTGGCGATACCAGCGATTACGATACTTTATTGCAGTACATGCTTAACGACATGGACTTACCAGAAAACCCTGAGTGTTTAATTTTACCAGACAGCGGCGGCGCGCCGTCGTTATCGGGCAGTGCCCTACCCGATACCGCCACTATTTGTTCGTGTCACAATGTGAGTAAAGGCGACATTGTAGGTGCAATTGATGGCGGCTCGTGCGATTTAGCCTCTGTAAAATCATGTACTAAAGCAGCAAGTGGCTGTGGTGGTTGTGCAGCGTTATTAAAATCTGTTGTTGATAACGAATTAGCAAGTCGCGGTGTTGAAGTAAACAACCATGTATGTGAGCACTTTGCATATTCACGCCAAGAACTACTGCACATGGTAAAAGTAGAAAGCATTAAAAGCTTTGATGACTTACTAACTAAACACGGCAGTGGTCATGGCTGTGAAATATGTAAACCTGCCATTGGCTCTATTTTAGCCTCAACATGGAACGACTTTATTTTAGAACCCGCTCATGTTGGCTTACAAGACACTAACGATACGTACCTAGCAAACATGCAAAAAGATGGTTCGTACTCTGTAGTACCGCGTATTGCTGGCGGCGAAATTACCCCCGACAAACTCATTGTAATTGGACAAGTAGCAAAAGACTTTAACCTGTACTGCAAAGTCACTGGTGGTCAACGTATTGATTTATTTGGTGCACGCTTAGAAGAGCTTCCTGTTATTTGGGAGCGACTTATAGAAGCCGGATTTGAGACAGGTCATGCTTATGGTAAGTCTCTTAGAACCGTTAAATCATGCGTGGGTAGTACGTGGTGTCGTTATGGTGTGCAAGATAGCGTTGGACACGCAATAGAAATAGAAAACCGCTACAAAGGGTTACGTGCGCCGCATAAATTTAAAATGGCGGTATCGGGTTGCACCCGCGAATGCGCCGAAGCACAAAGTAAAGATATTGGCATTATAGCCACCGAAAACGGCTGGAACTTATACGTGTGTGGTAATGGCGGTATGCGCCCTCGCCATGCTGATTTATTTGCGACCGATTTAGACACGCCAACACTTATTAAATACATTGACCGCGTAATTATGTTTTACATTAAAACGGCTGACAAATTACAGCGTACATCGGTATGGATGGAAAACCTTGAAGGCGGTTTAGACTACCTTAAAAGCGTAGTAATTGACGACAGCTTAGGCATTTGCGACGAGCTAGAAGCGCAAATGGAGTTAATTACACAAACCTATGCGTGTGAGTGGAAAAAAGCGATTGAAAGCCCTGATGCAGCCAAACGATTCCGCCAGTTTGTTAATAGCCCCGAAACCGACGACAACATATTATTTGTGCAAGAGCGTAACCAAATTCGCCCTGCTACAGAAGCCGAAAAACGTGAGCAACGTAATACACAAAACCGTATTCCAGTAATGGAAGTTGAAGAGGAGCAAGCTGATGTCTTGGCATAATATTGGAACAATCGACAACCTAGTAGCTAATAGCGGCGTATGCGCATTAGTTAATAATCAGCAAGTGGCTATTTTTTACATTCCACAAAATCCAACGGCTGTGTTTGCTATTAGCAATTACGACCCTATTGGCAAAGCCAATGTATTATCGCGTGGCATTATTGGTTCAATCGACAATAAATTAGTTGTTGCATCGCCTTTATATAAGCAACACTTTTGCCTAGAAACAGGCGAATGTTTAGAAGCACAAGCAATACACTTACCGGTTTTTAATGCAAAAATTGAAGACGGCAGTGTATTTATAAGCTCTGAACCCAAAGTTACAACAGCTGTGGCTTAGGGGAATAGTATGAGTGTATTGTCTTATTTTTCGGGTATTGAAAACGTGTGGCTAAATAAGCTCGTTACTAAGCTAACAAGCACAAATAGTCGCAGCGTCAAAAGCGGCAACGTTTATATAATTGGTGCGGGCCCAGGAGACGCTGAGCTAATTACAGTAAAAGCGCAGCGTTTAATTAATGCCGCCGATGTTGTTTTATACGATTGGTTAGTAAGCGATGATTTATTAAAAACGCTTCCTAAAAAAGCACAGCGAGTATTTGTAGGTAAACGTGCGGGTAAGCATTCGATGACCCAAGCTAACATTTGCGAACTACTGGTTAAATACGCGCAACAAGGCTTAAATGTAGTGCGTTTAAAAGGCGGCGATCCGAGTATATTTGCACGTATTAACGAAGAAGCCGATGCGCTTAGTAAGCATAATATTAATTTTGCTATTATTCCAGGAGTCACAACGGCTTGCGCTACGTCCGCTTATACAGGTATTCCGCTTACAGCAAGAGACGTAGCGCGCAGTGTTACATTTTTAACGGCGCAGTTTGCCGATCCTAATAAGCAACCTCATTGGCAAAATTACGCGTTTATGCCTGCAAACAACAACCCCACTTTAGTGGTTTATATGGGGCTTTCGCGCTTACAAACGCTAAGCTGCGGTTTGCAATCAGTGGGTTGGCCAAGCAATACACCCATCGCACTAATAGAGAACGCTACTACCACTAAGCAAAAGGTAATTACCAGTACGCTTGAACTGATAGTAAATGAGCATGCTAAACACGACCTTCAAGGCCCTACCCTAATTATGATTGGTGAAGTAATAAATCATAAAATGGCAATTAGCCCCCAATTATTGCAAGCCGCTTATTGTAATGCTTAACAAATCATACGCGCTTACTTTGCTATTTTAGAGAGCTAAGCGCACCTTCTTTTATATAAGGTTCACAACTGTGCAATCGGTCTTTTTAATGCACCAAAAAGGGCCGTACCTATTTATATGTTAATTGTAATATTAATAAATAAATTCTTATGTCTATTTTAAGCGACTGTTTTAATTTGATTTTAAATTCTATCGTTAAATTTGTTAGTAATTGGAACAAGGGTTGCACTTTAAAAACAAAAAAGTGCGGAATAGTTCCAATGGCGACAAGCAATCCTCTCACAAAACAGTTTTTATTAGCGGCTAAATATCAAGAAATACACGCGCTAAAGCAATTACAAAACAGTTGTGCCTCGCTTACTAAATTAGGCGATTTTGTACATCAGTTACAAAAAGAGCGCGCAATGAGTAATATATTTTTAGCCTCAAATCGTGAACGATTCAAAACCCAATTACAAGAACAAATCCCTTTAAGCGACAGCGCACAAACTGCATTTTATGATTCTCTTAAACAAACATTTATAAAAGACAACGCCGATACTGGCCATACTCGGTTATTTAATTTAATTACCTACAGCTTACAAGCACTCGATGCATTATCGGTATTGCGCAATCAAATAGCACAACAAAACATTAGTGCAGTGCATGCTACGCAGTCGTTCACGCAGTTAATTGCTAGTTTACTCAATATTATTTTAGAGGCAGCAGATGGCGCAAGCGATCCTAAAATAACGCGTTTATTAGTTGCCTTTTTTAACTTTATGCAAGGTAAAGAATATGCAGGACAAGAGCGCGCCTGTGGTGCACAAGCATTTGCAGCGAGTAAATTTACCACTGAGCAAAAACAACAACTCGCGCATTTTGTACAAGAACAAAACCACAGTTTTGACTTTTTTAATGAGTACGCCGATGCGCACCTTTTAAAATGCTTTGCCACATTAACAACACATCAGGTTAATAATCAGGTAGAGCAACTTAGAAGTTTACTGCAAAAACTCGATGACGAGAACGCTCAACCGCTCTCACAACTGAGTGAAGTATGGTACGAAGTAACCACCACGCGCATAGATATAATGCACAAAATTGAACAAAATATAGCAGATCAATTAATTGATACCGCAGCAATGCAAATAGCCTGTGCTCAACGTAGTTTAAATACAAATAAGCAAGTACTTAACAATATGGCAGAGCAACACATAGCCCCGACTTTTGGGCAATTAGCCATTAAGCAACCAGAGCCAGAAGTAAGCCAAAATATAGCGGCCGATAAGCTCAATAGTAATAAAAGTATGTATGATTTAATTATCGAGCAAAGCCAGCATATAAAACAAATAAACCAAGCGTTACTTGACGCTAAAAAAGTTATTAGTGAGCAAAAGGTCATTCACCAAGCCAAGTACATACTTATTGAGCAATTAAAACTCACTGAAGAACAAGCCCATAAACAACTTCAAAAGCAAGCGATGAATTCACATAAAACGTTATACAGCGTAGCGCAAACAATTGTGGAACTGAGTGATTGAAAAACGTCTCTGATACCAATCCGCAATAAATAATTAAGCGAATTTGTATAGGAGCATGATAGATTAAAGAAACTTCGTATAATTTATACTTCCTTGACCTAAATTTAGCGACGAAATTAAGTAACCCTTCATTTTAACAACCATAAACGATTTACTCATGCAATTTCCTAACTCCATAACTTTTTAAGCCGCCTGTGTGGCAGTGAACCAATTGCAACACTAGCAGTAACTTGGCTAGCTTTTCTAAGCTGCCTGTGTGGCAGTGAACTTACTACCTTTCGCTTTTCTTTTGTAACAGTTTTTCTAAGCTGCCTGCGTGGCAGTGAACGAAAACAATCTGCTTATTCCTTGTTTTTTATTTTCTAAGCTGCCTGTGTGGCAGTGAACCAGTTTTTGTATTATGCAACACGGGAAGAGTTTTTCTAAGCTGCCTGTGTGGCAGTGAACTTAATGTTTTTGCCTTTTTGTTTTCTGAATATTTCTAAGCTGCCTGTGTGGCAGTGAACCACGCTATCCAATGCTAACTTAACTGTAAGATTTTCTAAGCTGCCTGTGTGGCAGTGAACGCAACACCTACGCAACTCACGTTACCGAAGATTTTCTAAGCTGCCTGTGTGGCAGTGAACAAGTAAAAGCCTCAAGTGTTATTCTTAATGACTTTCTAAGCTGCCTGTGTGGCAGTGAACCTATAAACTCTATGTAATTAATAGATGGAAATTTTCTAAGCTGCCTGTGTGGCAGTGAACTGTAAATAGCGGCGGCGCGTATGCTTTGGATTTTCTAAGCTGCCTGTGTGGCAGTGAACTGGGCTCGGTGGATGATAAAAAGCTTCAAGTATTTCTAAGCTGCCTGTGTGGCAGTGAACATTGGCAACAGCCTTTGCTGCCGAAGATGAAATTTCTAAGCTGCCTGTGTGGCAGTGAACTTAGCGTGCAATCTGTTGGCGGTTTTTATGCTTTTCTAAGCTGCCTGTGTGGCAGTGAACGTTTAACCATTACTTTTGGCGCTAATTCAAACTTTCTAAGCTGCCTGTGTGGCAGTGAACACAGGTGACAACGCTTGATGAGTACTGTTAATTTTCTAAGCTGCCTGTGTGGCAGTGAACAAGTTAAAACGCTTAAGTCGACAGCGATGGACTTTCTAAGCTGCCTGTGTGGCAGTGAACAATAAGTTTTAATATCATTAATCGCTTCCTTTTTCTAAGCTGCCTGTGTGGCAGTGAACCCATGGTACCGCTTGAAAGCCTTTGCGCCCAATTTCTAAGCTGCCTGTGTGGCAGTGAACACCAACGAATACTTGAACCAGCAAGTTTAATTTTTCTAAGCTGCCTGTGTGGCAGTGAACTACTTTAACCGTTGTTTAGTTACCTTTTTCGCTTTCTAAGCTGCCTGTGTGGCAGTGAACAATAGAATACCGAATAAAAAAATAAGTTACAACAATCAAATAGGTTATTTTTGGCAATTTAACCTAAAATTTTTGATGGTTTGTAACTTATTGTTTTTAAATTATATTTTTAAAGAGCAAAAATAAGGGTTAAAAGTGCGGTACACTTACCCAGTTACTTATATCTTTATGGTTTGCGTTTAAACCATAACAATTTACATGTCCTTTTTGCGGGTTCTCAAGTTCTATTCTTTTAATAAATAATGGAAACTTTATATTTTGCGCTGGATCACGTTGCTTTGTTTTTTGGCTTTCTAACCATATAAAAGGGCGTGTTGACCTTGCTTTAGGCTTACTTTTTTCAAGTGATAATAAGCATTCTTCCAAAGGTTGCCCTGATTTTTCAGACCAGTATTTCGCTTTAGCTTGCATCTTTTTTTCAATACCGGCCTCCCCTTTTACATGCTCTCGGATAAAACACACATGCGTTATTTTCTCTGGTACTGGTTTAATCGACTTAATGTGTACGTAATCTTTAAATCGACTTAGCCAAGTTGGTATATTTAGCTCATTTAACTGTATTTCAGTTTTAGCAAATAACCTTAACTGATCCCCTAATGGAAATAACTTTTCGCCATAGCGAGAAAATGCCACAGCAACGGCCGATTCATTTTCTCCTATTTTGTTATCAACAAGTGCAATATGAATTTGCTGATATATTTTTTGCCAAAGGAACCCTAAATTTGCTTCAGCATCGGGGAGCAGCGTTATTTCGAGATAATATTTCATATTAATTTATTCCCCAAATACGCCACCACGAATTAACATCGCCATAATATAGTGTTGCTGTTCAATCGCTGGCACTTTACCTTTGATCATCCAAGCATCAAGTAAATTATAAAAGTCTGTTTTTTCTTTTGGTTGACGATACGCTGCGCCACGGTTTGTTACTGAGCCGTACGGTTCAACAGCAATTGGACCTACTTCGTCAACAGCTGGATGCCAAGTATCGATTGTGCGTAAGGCATTACCAATTTTTTGAGAGTGCATTGCGGCTTGTCCATCTAGCTGATATAAAAATTTACTTTTATCGCCTTTACCACCGCCCATTACTAATTCTTGTGATGGATACACAGCTTGGCCTTCACCTAATTGGCTATACGCTTGGACTTTTATAAGTACATGATTATCGGTTAAGCCCTGTTGAATAAAGTGTGCAAGTTGAGTGATTTTCTCATCACTTGAAAATTCACGTAATGAATAGTATTGGCAGTTAAATTCAATGGTTTCGTTAGCCACAGTCACTACCACTTTTACGTTTTCGGCACCTACTCGGTTGCGCCATAAAAAGCGAGCACTGGCAATATTAAAAGCATAACGTTTTGATAATTCTTCAAAACTAACCTCTGTTTGGTATTGTGTTATTTTATTAGCTAATTGTGCTTGATAATCAGGGTTATTACACGTTGATGGTGTTGCTAAGTCACTTAATACGCGCAAGGTAAAAACAACTTTTAAGGTATCTGTGTTATGTGCTAATGCGGCAATGTCAACTGTTTGCAAATTAGCTTTAGATACTTCTGCATCTAATTTTGTTGGATCATTTGCCGTTGCTGCTTTTAAGCGGTTTGAAATTGTGCCACGTACTGCTTTTTCCCCCACTTGTATTGCTTGCCATGCTTGCTGCTCCCAGTTACCTGCAAACATGAGTGCGTCTGATGGTACTAACTTAGCTTCAAATGCTAATACTGAGGGTGTTTTTAATTTAATTTCAGCCATTTTTATTACTCCATTGATAAAATATTTGGGTTAATTTTTATTAAACGTTTTTAAAAGTTCATTGCTTCATCATGATCAAAACTATCAGGTTCAATAATTTCATCTTCGAAAGGGCTTGTTTTAGCAACATACCAAGGGTATTGATGTTCATAACGCCAAACGGCTACTTCAATGTTTTTTATGTTATGCACACTTTTCCATTCACCGACGCTATAAGCACTTTCAGCAAAGGCAGTCGGCACCGTTGCATCTCTTACATTGCTCACTTCACCCGCTTCATAAACTGGAGAGATTGCACAATACCCCGTATTAATTGGCACTAAATAGCCACTTTGAGGTTTTGCTACATAATGCCAATTGGCTTTTTGTTTTACGCTTTCAAGGGCGTCGGTTTCTTGTTCATCTTTACTTGTTATTTTTTCAGCTTTAAATTTAAGCTTGGCAAAATCACACCATGCATCAAATAAACAAGCGTTATCGTTTATGCTTTTTTGCTGTTGAAAATACTCAGCTAAATAATCACTGCGATCAATTAAGGCAAAACCTGGCATTAATTTACGCAGTGTTTTTTGTTCTTTATTTAACGGGGTTAACTCAATATTTTCTACGTGCGTAATTTGACCGCCTGCTAAACGTAGCGTTGGCACTTTTTGTTTTACCTGTTCAATTAATTGTTCTGCTGTTTCTGTATCACCGGCAATCAAACCATTAACTTCAATCAACAAAGATATTTGCATATGCATGCGCCCTTCTTCATTAATGGGTGCCGTCTTGCCTTGGTGAGTTAGCGGGTTACGGGATAATGCAAAAACATAGTCGCCCCACCCTTTAGGTTGCCTTGCGTGTACTATATTTTTATGGCTAATTACAGCAACGCCACCTAAATTAACGGCTAACGTTTCAGGTAATTTACGTGATAATGCATGGGTAAAACCCAAAAATTAGTTATGGCAGGAAAACCATACGTTAAACCCGCAATGGCGTTGGCATTTTGTACCGATACTTTTTTAAGTAATAAATATTGGCTCATGGTTACGCCTCCGCTAATTTGGGTGTGTTGTGTTCAAAACGTTTTAACTGATGTAAACAAACTTTAGAAAAATAAGCATGTTCGATATCACCTAAGCGATATTTTTCGTCATTTTTTAATTGTTTAATTAACCAACTGGCAAAATCAGCCGCTATCACAGCTTGCCAGTCGAGCTTTTCACGCTCACGTTTAAAGCCCTCATGTGGGTTATAAACATCAAGCCATAAAGCATGGGCGTGTTTTAGTTTACAATGTGATTCACTTGCCCAGCCTGCTGGTAATGTTTGAATGTTGGCTGCGTGGATCATTAGTTGATCGAGTATGGGTAAAATAAAGTGATAATCGCGCTTGTAGCGCACTTTAAAGTTATTTTCTTCGGGGTTTAATTTACTTAAAAAGGCTTTAAAGTCTCGCAAGTACCCCGATATTTTGTATGTTAGTTGTCGGTTAAATAAGCTGGTATTATTTATAGGCGGCTTAACTTGTGCTGTGAACGTAGGAGGAGCTGTATTTAATAAAAAATTCTGACCATAACGCTCACTATTTAGTTGTGAAATGTTTTGTGGCTTTGAACCACCAAAGCTCTGCACGGCGGTATTTGGAAAGCTTATATCCATTCGTTCATCATACTTATTGGCTCTGCGGGCATCTCGAATATCTTTTGAATCACCAAAGCGCGTATCGGTGACTTTTTTATGTAAATTATGCGCCAGTGCCGATGAGAATAGCGGGCATAATAAATGATACCCAACATCATCATTTTCTGATTTAACCGGAAAATAAACCTGTTTACTTAAATTATGTGAGCTTAGTTTCTCATCGGCTAATGCTAATTTAAAACCATCAATCCAAGTTTGTAATAATTCGGCATTATCAGTAAAAGCACTTAACGCTTGTGCATGATTTTGTTGCAATTGCGTAATAAGGCTTTCACCATTGACCGTTATATTTAGCAGCTTTGCAACATCTAATGCTGCCGCATTACCTACAGCATCAATTGCTTTATTTGTTAAGCTTGTTGTAACAAGGTATTGATTATTTATAGTTTGACTATCTGTACATGACTGACTTACTAAAATACTGCTCGCTTTGGCATCACTATGAGTAAATTTTGCCGCATGGGTTGCTAAACTGATTTGTTTTGCTCGCCTAGCTGCATCAGTTAACCACACTACAGCTTTATAACCTTCTTCAATAGGTGCCGATTTTTCTGCGTATTCTGCTTTAGCTGTCGCTATTTCTGTTTCGTTTTCACTTTTTTCTAACACTTTATTTAGTGCTTTTTGAAAAGGTTCCAACTTAGCTTGTTTGCGCTGCTCTATATAATCAGCTAGCGCTTGCGTTAATGTTGCTTCCATCGTTTTTCCTTTTACTTATTATCAAAAACACCTAGCTGTTCATGCCAGTGCCAATTTAATTCTTGATCTTTACTCGGCTCTCTTATGCCAATTACACCAAAGGTTTCACTTACTTGTTGCAAGCTTTTATCTACTTTATCTGCAAAAATTTGATAGGTTTCTTCAACGCTTAAGTTAAACCACCAATGGTTGCCTTGGGCTAATTCAATTGATTGGTTTTCATCTATAAAGCGATTGCTTTGCTCTAAATACACTGGTGGGTAGCGGGTATCGTCAATTTGACTCCACGTTAATGTTTCACTTTCTTCTAAGCGTAAAATAAATTCTTCTTGTGGTTGTGATTTTCTAAACTCAGTTTGACGAATAAATTCAGCACTCCAATCAATTGCGGAGCTTTCATTCCACCAAAGTGATGCGGGTTTATCTGAGTTGTAAAATAAATCTTTTTTCTTTCCCCCAATAACATCCAATGTGACTCTTAATGATCTGTGCTCTTGAATTGCAAACGACTTAATTGAATTAGCCGTTTCTCTTTTATGACTTCCTATCGGAGCTTTAGCAAAATCACCTTGGCTCATTTGAGGCTCTACGATTCTTGGTATTGCTGAAATATTGTCTAATTCTGTTGTTAACAATTCATTCAAGTCTTTACTGTTAAGGGGAAGTTCTGGGGTTTCAAAACCTGGTTTACAATAAGCTACTTTTTCACCTTTTAATGCCCGTATGTTTTGGTTAAGCATCACCACGTTTGCAACAGTAGGCGGTACTTGCCTATGCCGTTGTATACGCCCCGCTAGCTGGATAATTGAGCGTAGCGAGCTAGGTTCTGCAATTGCCCAGTCGTAATCATGGTCACGCCCTACTTCTACTACAGATGTGCCCACTACAATAAACACATGATTGCCTGCCGATGTTTTATTTAGTCTGTCAGCTTTTAACATGTTGGCAATTTCAGGTTGTTGCCAAAGCGCTTGTTCATCATAGCGAGTTAAGGTTTTATCTAAGCGGGATTCTTTGTAGGAGCGTAACGCTAGCGGAAACTGCGAATGATAAATACAAAAATGAAATTGATAGTTAGCCCTTGGCGGCATAGCTAACAGTATTTTTGTAACCGCAATCATCGGGTTAATGTTAGCCATTCTAACCACACCAATAGATACTTTTTTGCCGCTGCTATGTGTTACATGGTGTTGGTTATGTAATTCATAAATTTGTTGGTGAATGGTATCTGCCACATTTTGAAAAACCTGCTTATTTTTCTCATCTATATTTTGACCTGTTAAATTTTGATCTGCTGAGTCACTATTATCCGTGTCAGGCAACTCAATATTAACGATCTTTCCTTTACGTAATACTTTGCTGTTCGCCGTTAATTTTTTTAATCGTGATTCAATAAATATGTTATTTTTTTGTTTGAATCCCTCTTTATTATTTATTAATTCAACTTCACTTTTGTTTTCATCAAACCAAGCACAAACAATACCTGTATTGCTATTATGTGGAAAATTAGCTTGGTTATAATGTTTACGGCCTGCTACATAAGCGTCGTACAAAGCACTGATAAGCGCAGGTGGTAACGTTGCCGATGATAATAAAACCCGAGAGCCTAACATACCTGCCCAGTTAACTAATCGGCATAATGCGGGTAGGTCTTCTAATCCAAAATCGTCGGGTTCATCTAAAATCAAGTCTGACGTTAATAACCGCAGCATAGGCGCGATTTGTTTACCGCCTCGTTTACTTTCTGTAGCTGGCATTAAATGATCGATTGTACTGACCAAAATAGGCGCACTGATTAACTGCTCTAATTTGGGATTGCCCTTTAACCAATGCTTTAAACGTCCGTCGTAAATTTGCCCTTCGTAACTGACATATAATTGCTCAAAAAAATCTTGTGCTGATTCACTGCCATGATCGGGCTTTGCTAATTTCCCGTCCTCTTTATTTAACTGATGCAGTAATTTAACAGCATTAGAACCTATCAAAACGGCGAGTTCATCATCACCTAATTTGAGTAAATCTCGATATGCATCACCGGTTTGTAAGGTTAGAGTACGTAAACCTAAAGCAACTGAGAATCGGCAACCTTCGCGCTCATTTGCTAGGGCATACATAATTCGTGCATTTGCCATGGTTTTACCACACCCAGTTGATGCCATGTTAATACCAAAAAACCCCTGTTTTTCACTGGTTTTAGCAAACTCTTTTGACGCTTTAAACGCTTTGTCTTGCCATTGGTATTTACGGTCTTTCGCACTTTGCGAAAAAAGCCTATGCTGTGCTAATGCAGGTAATGCGTATTTTAAAGCCGGTAAATTTTTAGCAAATAAAAAAGCGTTATGAGCAACCCCAATATTGTGTTCATCTAATTTTTGTTTTAACTGATTTGTTTTTCTATCTGTATTGGCGTTAGCTTGATAGCTGTTATCTCGCCATTTCATTTTTGAATCTTTTAACTCAAGAGATGAATAATAATGATCCGCTAACATGAGTGATAATCTTGATAAATGACTAACAAAACGTTGATTTAGCCAATCTGTTTTTTCAGACAGTTTAGGGTAACTCAATGCTCGCTTGGCTATTTCGCTCGCTTTGTTTTGCCATGTTTTGCTCAACAGCGGCGTACCATGAACAAAACCCCAATTGGCATTAATTACTGAGGGTTCTATATCAGCTAAATTTTCTGCATTTTTTGAATTCCAATGGCAGTCAAAACATTTTGTCAGCCAACTTTGAGCTTCATCTAACTTAACTGAGTTAACTTGCGGGTAAGGTAAACGATGGTGCGAGACAATTAACCACGCAACTAACTTTCCAAACTGTGTATTATCGCCAAAAGAATTAAATGGGTTTTGATGTTTTCCGTTATCTTTAAATAATATTTTGTGTATTTTATTTTCAGCCTGAATAGCATTTGATTGCTGATTAATTTTTAGTAGCTTTGTTAACCACTCTTGGTCGGTTAACTCTTTAATAAAGGCTTCAAACAACCTTAACGATACCCACTCATGACGATATGGTTCAGATTTTGATTGTGTTTTACCAGCCAACTTTTGTTGAAATAAATCATTTGCTTTACCAAAATCATGAAATAAACCAGCAAGGCTTGAGGCCAACATTATTGCTTCGTTTAATTCCCAGCCGTTTTCCCATTCTTTATGAGAAAGATCTAGTTTGGTGTAATTTACCGGCACAATACCCTGCGCATTAAATTTTAATTTATTCCCCACTACCCATAAAAGCTGACTTCTCGACCTTGAGCGTATCCAATGGCAGCTCACTGCGGTGCTTTTACTGGCGGTTTGCCGTAGCATTTTTTTTACAGTGAATAAACCATCTTCTGTGATTAGGGTTTGCCACGTGTTGTCGCCTATACGGTTTGCGAATGCGTCGAGTACGCGGCGCGTTTTTTTTAAGGCGTTTTTTTCACATTGGCTAACAAAAGTGACCATCATTGGTTTTCACCTGTTTTGTGCTCTGTTTGCAGTGCTGCTTTTTTTACTTCATCAAACATAAAGTCGAGTGCTTTGTTGTCGGTAAAGGCTTGTAAAATTTGTTGTCTAAATTCTTGTTCGGTGGCGTTTTCTTGTGCGCAAATAAATGCCCAAGGCAGTACAATGGCGTCTTTAATTAGGTCGGCAATATCAAATACAAGCGCTCCGCGTCTGGTTTTACCATGCATTACAGCAAAACCATGGGGAATACCCAGCACCCACAAACAACTGGCGGCTAAGCCATACGCTAAATAATTACCATGATTTAAAAAGTCGTTCGCAAGGTCGGTTGAGGTGTGTTGGCGCGTAAAGCCTTCTGCCTTGGTTATATTGGCGGCAAACTTATACAAAGCTTTGGTAAGCTGTGCTTCAGTTAATAGCAGTTCAGATTGCTTTGTTGCAACGAGCATCCGCTCGTTGAAGCGTGTTAAGGCCGTTTCAATGCTGTTATTTTGGGTTGTAAAGCCTTCACTTTTTAAACTGCGGTCTTTATTCCAAATTTTGTTGAGGTATTCTATGCGTGCTTGCTGAAATTGTTTGGCTACGGCTAAGCGCTTTTTATCGTCAAACCAAAAGCTCATCCAACCTTGCAAATACTCAGTTGGGCGGTACTCACTTTGGGGCGTTAACCATTCTATGTTGTTGCCCATATAAAGCGGTGTGCCTCCGCCACCACTAAACCCAACGAGTACTCCCGCTTGCGCCAGCATGCGCATGGCGGCTTGGGTTATTGATGTGCCATTGCCTAACAGTAAAACTGTGGTGTTAGCAATAGGAATATTAAAATACTGATTTTCGTTTTTAGCTTCTGTGAGGTATAAAACACGCCCGTCTTTTTGCATTACTCGGCAATATTCTAGGTAATACATGTTGGCACGTTTTGAGTGCAAAATTGTTTTTAAATTGCTTGGGCTAAAATCGTCCATGTGTCTGTCCTTTTTTTCATTCCATTAAATTTATAGTTTGTTTAGCTTTTGAGCAACACTGTGTATTTATCACCTGTCGCGTTTTTAGGCAGGTTTTTAATAAGAAAATTATGGTTAAATTTTGTTTTATATTAAGGCATATAAGGCTGTAGCTGGGCTAAACAATACGGGCTTAATATAATTTGCTGAGCCTCTGGGTTTGCTTGATAACTATCTACACGCAGTTGTTTTAAAAGGTAAAGCAATAAGGCTGCGCGCGTTTTAATAACACGCTTGTATTGCCCACTAGGGTGTTCAACCATTTGGTGATCAAGTGCTATTATGCGAGCTTTATTGGGGGTTAGTCGTGGATCTGGCTCTATGCTTACGTGTAATATTTTTTGCCATAATGTGTCGTTTTTTTGGTCAAACTCTGCACGGCCTTCTATATCGCATTCACCGTTAAACCGTGTTAGTACAAAGTCTCTAAAGTCGCGATTTTTTTTCACAATATGCACGAACATGCCAACGTGTTCCATCAAATACTAAACTGTGCGGGCTTATTATACGTGATTCAAATTCAGGACTGGATACCGAGGCGTACCCTACATCAATCCGATATTTATGCTTAAGTGCATTTAAAATCCCTGATACTTTACTAGGCTCTATAGGAGCAAGTGGCGATACCATGGCGGTGAAGTTATTATAAAAATGGCTGGTCATGCTTTGCTGAGTCACTTTTAAGTAAGTGCCTAAGTCATTTAAACCATGTTTTGAAACAAACTTATTACTTGCTTCATACCCTTTTTTTGAACTGTTATAGATTAAGAAGTTAGGAAAAAACGTTAGATAATCTTGAATGTATTTTGAGGCGCTTGAACGGCTTATTTGAAAGTGTTGTTGTATATGGTTTGTTGTTAAACGACCCTCCCAGTAAATAATAAGTTCTATAAAATGAAAACGCTGAATTGCGTCGTAAGTAAATTGAATTGACATCTTTTTCCTTAAATCAGTAATTCCACTTTTATACATTACAATTAATAAAGCAATGAATCACTCACTTTATTAAACCGTATATTAAAATGCCTGTGTAACTGCTTTTAAAAACCTAAAGCACGGTGTATTTAAATTAGGTAAGCTTTTAATTTAAAAAGTTAATTTATAAAATAGATTATTTAAGCAAACTCATAATAATCAACTACAATAAGTTAATTGCTTGTTACATAGCGTTTTAATGTGAGGGTATTTTATATTAAGGCCTGTTCATCTTTCGAGGTTGAAATTGCAGCAAGCTGTTTGGTATTTAAGCAAGTTAGAGCCTATGTAGTGTGGTTACTCCCCAAAAATAGGCGATAACGCAGGATAAATGCCAAATATGCGCTACCTAAGGGTGATTGACTCTTTGTTGCTCGGTTTTTACTTATTCTTACAGTGGTGTAAGCCATTAGAGTACGCAGGAGCAGGTGCCGAGCCCACTAGGTTACAAACCTCGCGCCACGATTAAACAGCTCTTAGATTGAACGAATTTCAATCATGAAAGTTCAACAGGTACTAGTTAAGTGATTAGATTGAAGGAAGTGTTAATGCCTAATGTAGGACGCTATATTGAGAATATATTACCAACAGATTCGAATTTTTTTGTTGATAACGACATTCAAAAAAACTTAGAGCACATTGTTGAACTAATCTTAAATGTTTTTGATGCTACGGCATGCTCTATTATTGCAAATTCACCACATGGTCAAATTGAGTTGTACCAATATGGTTCGAAAATAGCCATAACCACAGAGGCGCTAAATAGTGAAGTATTTAATGAATCTATTATCGAGGGTAACTCAAAAAGCACTTCAAATAATCCCTTAAATGTAAACTCCAAAATGCGTAGGGTTATATCACTCATTATTTTACCATCGAACTTAAAATTGGGTTGGTTGATATTTGAACGAAAAAGTGAATCCGCATTTACAGAAAAAGATAAAACGATATTAGCCACCATACAAAAAAATATTGTAAATCAATTACTCCAACTTAATTTTATATTTAAAAAAGAAAAAGATGCTGAACTTCATTCAATGATTTCTGAGCTAAATAGAGATTTTGTTTTTATAAAGGACGAAAACTTTAAAATTGTATACGCAAATGATGCCTTCAAAAATAGTTATCCAAAAGAAATGCAAAACAAAATAATCGGCTTTACTACAATTGAACACTACGAAGAAGATGCGGCTACTGCATTTTTAGCGCAAGACAAAATTGCTTTAGATTGCGGCATTAGTAAAACAGTCGAAAATTTAGCAATGCCTAATGGCATGCAGATTACTGTAGAAACTATAAAACAACGCTTTGAAGATAAGTCTGGTAAACATTATATTTTAGGTGTGTGCAGAGACATAGCTGAAAAAGAAAATTTAATATCTAAATTACAAAAAGCAAACAGTGAACTTGACGAGTTTACCAGTATTGCTTCTCACGATTTAAAATCGCCATTAAATGCAATTAAACGTTTACTTGAGTGGATTTCGGATGATTGTAAAGATCTGCTTCCTGAAGAGCATTTAGAAAACTTTCAGTTAGTAATTAATCGCACTAATAGAATGCAGGTATTACTAGAAGATTTACTGAGCTATTCGAGAGTAGATCGTTGTGATTCTACCCGCTCTGACTTGTCTTTAGAAAATGTTTATCTTGAAATCGCTGAATGTTTAGAGATCCCAGAAACAGTAACTGTTCATATAAATGCAAATGATAAATTATTAAACATACCTGTAGTCCCCTTCAAAACAGTCATTTTAAACCTTATTAGTAATGCTATAAAACATAACGATAAAGAGCTTGGTGTTATACACGTTTCTTTGCGGCCTTCTCATCATTATTATCTTATTGAAATAACAGATAATGGCCCTGGAATAGATCCAAAGTATTTTTCACTCATTTTTAAATTGTTTCAAACTCTGCGATCTCGTGATGACGTAGAAGGTAGTGGTATTGGTCTTTGTGTAGCAAAAAAGCTCATTATTAATTATGGCGGTAAGATTGAAGTAGCATCTGATGGAAAGCTTGGCAGTACATTTACTATTTTTTGGCCAAAAATTTAGCAATAAAATTGTTTTATTAATTAAAGATGAGTATTGGCATAGTGCTAAACCCTTAAGGAACTTATGTATATTTTAATAGTTGATGATGACTTAGTAGATCGTAAATTAATTAAAAAGATGCTTATTTCAGATGGCTCTCAACTTCATGATATTACTGAAGTAACATGTGTTACCGAAGGTTTAAGCGCCATTGAAAACACGCATTTTGACATAATACTACTCGATTATAATATGCCTAAAGAAGATGGTATCGAAATGCTTCTTGAGATGCGAGCAAAGCCAAAACTTGGTAATACTGCAATAATTATGATTAGTTCATCAGAGAACTCAACCCTCGCAATTGAGTGTATAGAAGCCGGTGCACAAGATTTTTTACCTAAGGGTGATATTACACGTAGTAGTTTAAATAAAGCACTTATATACGCTAAAAAACGCTTTGAAGCTGAACAACGCATGCATGACAGTTACCTCGCTGTAAAGCATATGGCAGAAAGGGATCAGCTAACGGGTTTGTCAAACCGATACCATTTTGAAGAAATATTAAAAGTAATGATTGCCAATAATAAACGGACTAAAAATAGTGTCGCGCTTTTGGCATTGGATTTAGATAATTTCAAACATATAAACGACACATTAGGGCATAATGTAGGCGATCAGATTTTAATACAAACTGTAACAAGAATTAACCACTGCCTAAGAAGAGACGAAGGGTTTGCTCGATTAGGGGGAGATGAATTTGCTGTTATTATTGGTGGTATAAGTAATATTAATCAAATAGGTATGATAGCAAATAGGATCCTAGCTAATGTTTCTGAGCCATTTTTACATAATGGTAGAACGATTAACTGTAGTGTGAGTATTGGCAGTGCTATATATCCTCAAGATGCGACGGAGTCACATGAACTGCTTAAATGTGCTGATATTGCAATGTATCGCTCTAAGCAAAACGGTAAAGCAAAAATTAGTTTTTATAAAGAACAATATCAATACGAGTTTAGTCGTCGCGTTGATATTCAAAACAAAATTAAAGAAAATTTAGAACAAGAAAATTTTCGAATATTTTACCAACCTGTTTATTGCTCTAAACGGCAAAAAATATCAGGTGTAGAAGCTTTAATTCGCTGGCCAGATTCCGATATTAGTTATACTCCTGATGAATTTATACCCATTGCGGAAGAATGCCGATTAATTGTGACGCTTGGCGAGTGGATTATTTCAACAGCTCTACAGCAATTATCATTATGGCAAACTCGTTTTAAAATTCCGCTAAATTTATCAATAAACATTTCCCCGATACAACTTCAGAGTGAAGGATTGCTCGCTTATTTACTCGCAGCTGTAAAGCAATATGATGTGAATGTTAATAGTATAATTTTAGAAATAACTGAAACAGCCTTTATCAAAGATAACGAAGAAGTTACTGATATATTAACCACCTTATCTAATAATGGCTTTAGAATTGCTTTGGACGATTTTGGTATGGGCTATTCATCTATATCTCATCTTATATCTTACCCCATTGATATTGTTAAGTTAGATAAAAGCATGCAATCATCTGATGGTGAAAAAGGGAAACGACTAAGAGTAATTGAAGGGTTGTCTCTGATGCTTAAAAAGTTAGATTTTGATATTGTCGCCGAAGGTATTGAAACCCAAGCACAGCACAATTTATGTAAACAATTAGAGATAGACTATTTGCAAGGCTTTTTATTTTCAAGGCCCATGCCTGCAAACGACATAGACTTATTACTCACTAAGAACGCCGACGATTCAATCTAGAAATATTACCTATATTGAAATCGTCAAAATAAAATAACAGAGGCTGTATTTTGCTAAACCGAAAAACACCTAAAACTCTATTTTCACTCAATATAAACTCAGAATATATTGAGATCGTAATAATTTTTAATCTCCCTGTATTCGCGCTCCAATGACAGACAGTACCTTCTCTTTTAGATCTTCAGCTTTAAAAGTTCCCTTAACTAAATAGCCTTTAACAAAATCATGCGCCATAATAATTTTTTTCTCTTCTTCTCGTTCTGATGAGCTGAACATCATAACTACGCAAGAACTTATTTCAATGACTTTCCTGAGCTTGGCAAACTCGTCTAAAAATTGAATACCATTAACTCTGGGCATATTAATGTCTAAAAAAATCAATATTGGGGGAAAGCCATCTGGGTGTTCTTTTCTATTCGCTTCATAATTTTCGAGAAATTCTAACGCCTCTTGACCATCTTTTTTTTCAAAAATGGTAAGCTCTAAGTTAGCTTCTTTTATTAATCTTTTAAGGATATACCGATCAACTTCATTGTCATCGATAATTAATATAGGTGGTTTTACTTTTTTCATCTTAATTTATCCATAGGTATTGTTATTTTAAATGTTGTACCGCTATTAGAGCTTTGCAATGATATTTCTCCATCTAAATACTCTATATGTTTTTTAACTAGTGCCATACCCAAACCTGAGCCGCTACTCGTCTCAACATGAAATCGCTTGAACATATCAAACACTTCGCTTTGATGCTTATCAGGTATTCCAATCCCATTATCGGTAACTGTAATATTGAACGTCTCTTGTTCGTTAAAAATATCGCAGTGAACATAGGGCGCATCCTTATTTGTGTCGTAATATTTCAACCCATTTGATATCAAATTTTCGATGATTTGAGCAAAACGCGCTTTTTCTGATTTGATAGGTGTCGATAAATTAATATTCGTTGTTAATGTACAAGGATTATCTTTCATTAACCAAGCCAGTCGTTCTTCCATATCAGTAATCAACTGATTAAAGTCAATTAATTCTTCATTTTCATTACCTATATCTGCTTTTGCTAATAATAAAATATCAACAACAAGTGTTTCTAATTTCTCCATTTGTTGATAAATAATTTTCGCATTTTGACAGGCCTCTTTAATATCACCAGCTTCTATGTCTTGAATAACAAAATGGGCCAAAGATTTAGCGCCCGATAACGGTGACTTTAAATCATGTGATGCTCTGTAAGCAAACTGAGCCAGTTCATCATTTGCCTGCTGCAAAGAAGCTGTTTGGCTGTTTACAATAGCTTTTAGCTCGATACTATTTTCTATGTTCAAAAAATCATCTTTGATACGCTGCCTAGCTGCTATTACTAATGCTTTTAATTCTCCCGTGGTATTTTTATCAAGTTCGTCATCTAAATTAGTACTATCTTCAGGTTTACTAGCTAAAAGAATGGTTAAATTGCGTATAGAGCTAGATATAGTACGTGACAGGTAACTGATTAGAATAATATTAAAAAGGGATATAATTAAAACAAGTGGTATTAAAGTAAGCAGTATAAATGACACTGTTTTTCTAATTGGTTCTTCAAACATTTCTGAATGTTGATTGAATCCATCAAGTGCAACATTAAGGGTTAGTAAAAAGTCATCTCTACTGAGTTCACCTTTCTTATATTGAGTAACTGACAGTAGCGCTTTATCAGCAATTTCTATATCATTTTCGCAAATAGCTAAAGCTTGATCAGTCTTAATGACTTTCATAATAACACGGTTTAAAAAATTGACTTCATCAAGACAATCAATAGGTTGCTGCTTTATAGCCAATATATCAAACTCTATCGTTTTTATATCTACAGGGATGTCGTTTTTTATTTTTTTTACTGTCTTTGTTAATTGGTTAATATACTTTAAATGAAGAAAATTAAGCTGATGAAACTTGGCGCCTTTAGCTATTTCAAAGGCAGAAAAAACGGTAATACTTACTTCGGCTGTCGTTAAGATTACTATAAGCATCAATTTTTTAGATATATTCATATACGAAGCCTGTTTTCCTATTCGCTATTGGTTAATAACCGTAACACTATATTTATTATAGTTTTTCTAACCTTAGTTATAGCAGGCATTCTTTTTTTTACTAGTTAATGTATAGGTTTTGCTCTTATTTAGAGAATTTAATTACTGCATAAAAATTACACAGCATTCATTTGGCCGATTCAACTTTAATAGCAAGTTTCTTTTTTAACTTTTCTTGCCACTCTACAGCAAGCTCTGGCAGAGTTAGGGCCTCTAAAAGTACGTCTTCGTAACCTACGTATTTTTTGTCAAAAAACGCCTGAAACAGCTTTTTAACTGAAATTTTATGCGCCGCTTTTTTTTCTATAGTGACTGCGTCGCCTGTTTTGGCAACACCTTGCTCAATGACTCTAAAATATACGCCCGTGCAGTAATACTGCGTGAACAGTTTAAGGCTGTTTTTATTATTAAGGGCGATAGCCAATTTAAAACAGGGTACACGAGGCTGGCTTACTTCAAGTAATGCAGTACCAATTCGAATATGATCGCCTATATGTATATTCGCTTCATCAAGGTCTGAAATCGTGAAGTTTTCACCAAATATGCCACTGGTTAAATCCTCGTTTGCAAGCGTTTTCTTCCAATAGTCATAATGATTGTGCGAAAAAGCATATACCGCTTTATCTACGCCGCCGTGGTAAACTAAATCAGCTTGCTCATCACCTATAATACTTAGCTTTTCAATAGTTACCGGTTCGTTAGTAGCCGTTTTAAATATACCTGTTTTAACTTCTTTGCCGTTATGCACAACCGTTTTTATTTTAGAGATATTTGTAGAGATTATTTTCATTAAGACTCCCATTTACCTAATGCTTGTTTGTCACTTTGTTTAAACTCAACCCAGTTTGATGAGTCTTTAAAGTGCTCTTTTTTCCAAAACGTGGCGTGGTTTTTTAAGTAATCCATTATAAATTGTGCGCCTTCGAACGCAGCTTGGCGATGGCGGGACGTTACGCCTACAAATACAATTTGCTCGCCAAGTGCTAAGTAACCAACGCGGTGAATAATACATATTCGCGCCAATTGCCAGCGCGTTTGTGCTTGCTCTGCTATAGATTGAAGCAGTTGCTCGGTCATACCAGGATAGTGCTCAAGCTCAAGTGCAATAACGTTATCGCCACTGCTGAACTCTCTTACCAAACCTGTAAAGGTGACAACAGCGCCATCGCTTTTGTTATTACTACAAAGCGTATTGTGCTCGTCACCTACATTAAAGTCATCGGTTTGCACTTGAATATGTATGCTCATTAGCCACCTGTAACCGGCGGGAAAAAGGCAAGCTCATCCCCTGCTTTCACTATTTCATCGCTTGATGACATAGTTTGGTTAAGCGCTGCAAGTAGCTCACGCTCCTCAAGCCACGGTTGCCAATGCGGGTATTGGCTCACTAATTTTAATTTAAGCTCTGAAATAGTAAGCGGCTGCGTAATCTCAAGGCTTAATTTACTGCACTTTAACCGCTCTTTTAGTTGCCCAAAAAACAATAACTCTACATTTTGGGCGCTAGGTATAGCATCGTTTGGATTAATCGCGTTGCCAACTGCCATTTTTGCCCCCAGCTTTTTGAGTAACGCGCATGCCACTAATTTCCATAAGTGGGTCGGCTGCTTTACACATATCAAACAAAGTAAGGCTAGCCACAGATACCGCCGTTAGCGCTTCCATTTCGACCCCGGTTTTACCGGCAAGTTTGCAGTAGCTGGTTACTTTAATTTGGCTGTTTGCTTTATCAAGTTCAAAATCAACAGCTACTTTAGTAAGTGCAAGCGGATGACAAAGCGGAATTAAATCGGCGCACTTTTTAGCGCCTTGAATACCCGCAATACGTGCCACGCCTAACACATCGCCCTTTTTGTTTTGATTAAGCATTACTTGTTCAAAGGCAAGCTTGCTCATGCTAATAAATGCTTCAGCTGAGGCATCGCGCAAGGTTACGTCTTTGAGCGATACATCAACCATATTCGCTTGGCCGTTTTCGTCTACGTGGCTTAACATACTATTGCTCACGCGATTCACACTTTTTACCAATGGTAATGTGCGGTACAAAGTTACACGGTTTATGCATTGAGTTAAGTTGATCTTTTATAATGCCTGTCCATGCTGTTTTGCATGCGCCTGTAGAGCCTGGCATACAAAAAATAACCGTGTTGTTAGCAAGTCCTGCCAATGCACGAGATTGAATAGTTGAATTACCAATTTCACCGTACGATATATGTCTAAATAGCTCACCAAAGCCGTCTACGCTTTTATCAAACAGCGGCGCAAATGCCTCAGGTGTTGAATCACGTTCGGTAAATCCTGTACCACCAGTCACTAAAATAGCGTGAATGGTGTCGTCGGCTATCCACTGCGATGCAATAGCGCGCATTTGGTAAACATCATCTTTTACAATTTCTTTATCTGCTAAGTGATGACCCGCCTCAGTTAGCGCTTTAATTAAGTAATGACCAGAAGTATCGGTAATCGCATCGCGCGTATCACTTACTGTAAGTACGGCAATGTTTAAAGGTATTTGTGACTCGCTTGTGTGACTCATAATGTTTTTCTCAATTGGTTAATGCTTTGGTCAAAATGCTCATTTACAGCTTTAAATTGCGCCGGTGTATTGGTGTTTATTAATGCATGCGCTTTATTACATAAAAGCGTTTGCACACCAATACTTTGGGTAAACTGTTTTATTGATTTATGACTGTTTGCGTTTGTGAGTATGTGTTTTAAATGATTTTTTACACTGCTTGTATTACGAATATACAGCGGTAGTGGTTCATTTTCAAAGTGCCAAGCCTGTATTTGTAACTGATTTAATTGATTGTTCACACTTTGTACGTTATTTGACTGAGAAGCCAGCACAATTGTGCTTAACAAACTACTCGTAAGTAGAGGCATATCTACCGCAGTAATAAGTAAGTCGTGCTCAGTGGCTATTAATGTTGAGTAAATACCGCCAAGGGGTCCACTATTTGGGTATATATCTCTAACGTACTTTTCTGAGGGATAATCGCTCGGCGAGTAATGGCTCGATGATTTGACTGGATTTGTAACGTTGCGGCTTATAAGTATGTTTTTAGCGCCTGCATCTTTTAATAAATCACACGCATTGTGTAATAGCGTTTTATTTTTTAAAACTAAATCGGCTTTGTCTGTACCCATTCTTGATGACTTACCACCAGCAAGCACAACGCCTGTAAAATCTCGCTTAGCTTTTACTTCCATATTAACCGCCTAACATGGCTAAGTGAGTTGTCGCACCTGTTAAGCGTTTATCTAGCTCATGGCTTATTTCTTTATTGCCCATAGCGGCTCGAATTGCCTTTACGGTCGCTGCAGTATCGTCCTCGTTTAGTAGTTCGCGTAAATCTATACCTTGCTCGGCAAACAAGCATAAGTGTAATTTACCCAGCGCCGACACTCTCAAGCGATTACAACTTTTACAAAAATCTTTACTGTACGGCATTATTAAACCAATACGACCATCGTAATCAGGATGACAAAATTCCTCAGCGGGTCCGTTTAATTTCCCCCTAACTACTTGTAACCAGCCTTGAGCTAAAAGCTGGGCTTTAACCGTTTGCCCACTTAAGTGGTTTTCTTCAAAAAATGTTGCGCCGTCACCTGTTTCCATTAATTCTATAAAGCGCACTGTAACTTTGTGGTGCTTTACCCATGCTAAAAAATCCTTCAATTGGTTTTTATTAAACTGCTTGGCAAGCACTGCATTTATTTTTATATCTTTTATGCCCAGCTCTACCGCGCGTTCAATCCCTTTTAAAATAAGGTTAAGTTTGTCGTGCCCTGTTATGAGTTTAAACATACTCGGATTTAAGCTATCAATACTTACATTAAGCGCATCAAGCCCTGCATCGGCAAATTCATCAATTTTATTTAATAAATTAAACCCGTTGGTAGTAATGGCTACTTTTTCTATGCCGGGTGTATTTTTACAGAGTTTTATAATATCGGTTACGTCGTTTCGCAAGCACGGTTCGCCACCTGTAATGCGCACTTTTTTAGTACCTAGCTCTGCAAACGCATTTACAAGCGTGCTAATTTCGTTTTTATTTAAAAAATTACGCGGCGTATCGCACTGATAGCCGTTTGGTAAACAATAACTACAACTAAAATTACATACGTCGGTTATTGAGAGGCGCAAATAGTTAAACTGCCGACCAAATTGATCATTAAGCATATGCTTCCTTTTATCTTTACATTACAACCGCAACATTAATACTGTTCGCTTTTTGCGTAGCATGTTGCTTAATTAATTGGCTTAATTGTGTTTTACACGAACCGCAGTTCGTCCCACATTTAAGTTCAGACCCCAATTGCTCGACTGTGTTTACACCGTTTTTAATGGCGTTTATAATTGGCTGCTCTCTTACTTTAAAGCAGCTACACACTTGCATGCCTTGGGTAAATTCTTCATCGGGGGTTGCATAAAGCAAAGACTGTAACTGTGTAAAGGTCAGTAATGGCTCTGCAAATAAATGGTTTATCCATTCGAGTGATATTTCTTTTTGCTCATTAGAAATAACACCAACAAACGCTAATTGATCGTTTTGAATACACTGCACATGCATGGCTTTTGCCGTATTCATAGCCGACCACTGCCCTTGTAAACCAGTTAAGGTTTGGCAGTAATACAGTAAATCACTTTGTGCCTCATTAAGCGCCAATTGGTAATTAAAGCAATTACTAGCATTAACTTTGAGCCAAAAATCACTGTTTATAACCAGTTCGTTTTTAGCAAACAGCTGCATATATTGCACAAAGGGTGCTTTAACTATATTAACAGCGCCGTGTTTGCACTCAGCCTGACCAGATAGAGGGTCAACTACCGATTGATACAACCCACTTACTGTTGCTGACGATGCAAATTGCTTATTCCAATGAATAGGCATAAAGCATTCACCTTTTCGCACCGAATCGGTTACTTTTGCATGCGCGGTAACGTGCCCTGTTTGGGCAATTGCACTTATTAAATCGTTTTGTTTAATTGCTAATTTACTGGCATCAAGCGGATTAATTTCAATGTACGGGCGTGTAATATGCGATGAAAGCGCAGTGCTTTTACCCGTGCGGCTCATCGTATGCCATTGGTCGCGTATACGCCCTGAGTTCATTACAAACGGATAATCACTTGATGTTTTTTGCACCGGTAGTTGCGGCGTTATAGGTATAAAACGCGCCTTTTTATCAGCGGTGCTAAATTGGTTATCTGTAAAAACTTGACCGTTTTTATAAGGCTGGTTTTTAACAACAGGCCACATAATGGGTTTTAAGTTATCGTACTGGCTTTTTGTGAGCCCAACTAAACCAGAGAGGTTTAATAATCGGCTGCCGTTATTTTCAAAGTCGGTTAATTGTGCCCATTCTTCAAAAATGCCACTTGGGTCTGTAAAATCAAAACCTTCAAAGCCCATTTTTTTAGCAACATCGCACATAATTTGCCAATCGTTTTTAGCTCCCGCATAAGGCGCTACTAACGGGCGTTGCCTTGATATTCTGCGCTCTGAGTTAGTTACTGTGCCGTTTTTTTCGCCCCATCCGGTTGATGGAAAAGCAACATCGGCAAACTTTAACGTATCACTTTTTGCAATACAGTCAGATACAACCACCATCTCGCAAGTCTCTAATGCCTTTTTTAATAGCGGCGTTATTGGGCAAGCTCACCATTGGGTTTGTTGCCATTATCCACACTGCTTTTATTTTGCCCGCGGCTATGTCATCAAACATATCAATAGCATTACTGCCTGCTTTTTTAGCAATAGTTGGCGAGAGCCAAAAACGTTGTACAAGTGATTGATGTGCTTCGTTTTCAATATCTAAATGCGCCGCTAACTGATTAGCCAAGCCACCTACTTCGCGCCCGCCCATCGCATTGGGTTGCCCAGTAATCGAAAACGGACCGCTGCCTGGTTTAAGTAATTTACCTGAGGCTAAATGTGCATTAATAATGGCGTTGCATTTATCTACACCCGAGCTTGATTGATTTATACCCATTGAATAGAAGCTAATTGCGCTTGGGCTGTTAGCAAATAGCGCGTAAAACTCAATTACTTGCTCAATTGCTATATCGCAAAAGTCGCTAACTGCCTCACAGCTCCATTTTGTTGCCTCTTGCAGTGCGCTTTCAAAGCCGTTTGTGTGCTGAGCAATAAATTGCGTGTCGAGGTGGTTATGCTTATTTAAATAATTAAGTAAGCCGTTATAAAGCGCGGCGTCACTGCCTGGTTTTATATTTAAAAATGTGTCGGCAAGCTCAGCTGTGTCGCTTTTACGCGGATCAATAACCACCACTTTCATATTTGGGTTAAGCTGCTTTGCACGCTCCATTCGCTGATACAAAACCGGATGAGTCCATGCTGCATTAGAGCCAATTAATATAAGTAACTCAGTTTGCTCTAAATCTTCGTAGGTGCACGGCACTACGTCTTCACCAAAAGCGCGTTTATAACCTGCCACAGCAGATGACATACACAGACGTGAATTAGTATCAATATTGCCTGAGCCTATGTAGCCTTTCATTAATTTATTCGCGATGTAGTAATCTTCAGTAAGTAACTGCCCTGACACATAAAAAGCCACCGCATCGGATCCGTGCTTTTGTATTATGTCGTTAAATTTATTGGCAACGTGGTCAGTTGCTTCATCCCACGTGGCTGCTTTATTATTAATAAGGGGCGACGTTAAGCGATTATCACTGCCTGTTGTGTCGAGCAAATGGGTGCCTTTTACACATAAACGACCAAAGTTTGCGGGATGCTCTCGCATGCCTTCAAGCTTGGTTGGCACATTATTAAAAAGTGAAATATCAACACCGCACCCTACACCACAGTAAGCACATGTTGTTTGTTTTAAACTCGTTTTATTTATAGTTGGTGACGTATTTGCGGTTGCCATACTGCTCTCTTTTAATGTGCTTTAGTTAGTGTGCTTTAATTTATGCGGGCTGTTTTACAGGCTCATTAAGGGTAACTACGTTAATAGTGTTACTTGCTTTAGCGAGCACGCTGCTTATTACGTTTTGAACGAGTTTTTCACACCCTCCACAACCTGTACTGGCTTTGGTGCTTTGCTGCACACTTGCCAAATCTATGCAGCCGTTAGAAACTGATTGTTCAATGGTGTGTTTAGTTACTTTATGACAAGCGCAAATAATGGCGTCATCAGGCAAGTCATCGGCGCTTAGCTCTGCTATTTCGCCGGCAAGGGGCATAATGAGCGCTTCGGGTGCGGTGGTAAGTTCAATGTCGTTTAAATGATATTGCAGCAAATTGTCGTAATCGCTGGTATCGCCAACAAGTACGGCGCCAATCAGCTTATTACTTTGTGAATTAGTGACTACTTTTTTATAAATGCCATTGGCTTGATCCTCAAAATAATAGCTTATTGCGCCTTCGCTGCGTGCATGCGCATCGCCAATAGATCCCACTTCAACACCCATTAATTTAAGCTTGGTGCTCATATCGGCACCGCTAAATTCATCGGCTTTATTGTCTAAGCCAGTACTTTGCAAAGTATCTTGCTGCGTATCTTGTAAAATATGCCCAACTGCTATTTTAGCCATAGCGTAACCGGGTGCCACTAAGCCAAAAATAAAGTTATTCCACAGTGCACATTCACCAATTGCGTATATGTTTTTATCGCTCGTTTGGCAGTGGTTATTAATTACAATACCGCCGCGCTCGCCTAACTCTAAATTAAACTCGCGGGCTAAATTATCATAAGGGCGAATACCCGCCGAAAATACAATCATGTCGGTTTCAAGGGTTTTGCCGCCTTTAAAACACATTTTGTAACGGCAACTTTCACCTTCTACTATTTCCTCAGTTGCGACCGATGTATGCACAGTAACGCCTAAATCTGTAATTTTGTTTTTTAGTAACCGACCGCCCCCCGCATCAACTTGTACGCCCATAAGTTGCGGTGCAAATTCTATTACGTGAGTATGCAGACCCAGTTGCTTTAATGCGTTTGCAGCTTCAAGCCCCAGTAAACCGCCACCAATTACCACGCCTACTTTACTGCCATGGGCTGAGTTTTTTATTGCGTGTAAATCGTTAATGGTGCGATAAACAAGGCAATGCTCGCGATCTTTACCCGGTATAGGCGGTACAAATGGGAATGAACCTGTAGCAAGCACAAGCTTGTCGTATTCAAACGACTCCCCTTTAGCAGTCGTTACAGTTTGCGTATCACGATTTATATCAACCACTTTAGAATGAGTATGAAAGCGTACTTGCCAATCGTCATAGGTTTTATTGCATGTAAGTGCGAGGTCGTCTGCGGTTTTGCCTTTAAAAAAAGACGATAGCTGCACGCGGTCATACGCTAAACGGTCTTCACCGCTAAGTACCGTAATTTCAAATTGCTCATCAGCTTGATTTTGAGAAACTAGCTGCTGCACAAAATGGTGCCCCACCATTCCGTTTCCTACCACTACAACACGCTGCTTGCTTAGCATTTACTCACCTTAAAATGATATCTACTTTAGTGATTGACTAAAGCTAACATCGAATAATTTGTTATAGGATTGTTATAGCAATATGTAAGCCAAATATATAAGCATTTAAAATCAGTAAGTTGCCTACATTGGTGCAGAGGTGAAAAGCATAAAGCCCCACAAGATGGTGCAACTGCACCATCTTGTGTCGCTATAAATTACAAGAGGATTTTAGAAGATAGTGAGGGTTAAAATTTAGCGCTCATCCATACCCACAATTTTTGAGTATCGACTTTATTAGCAGCAGTATCGCCCGCTGAGTAATCAGCGTATTTAACACCTACTGCATATTGTTTATTAATAGGTTTAACGTATTGTACGTTTAGTTCAGTACCCAAATCGTCAACCCCATTTGATTGCTCATTAGCATCAAAACTGTGATAAGCCACCAGCCATTTTCCGTCAAACGCTTTACCGTTTAAGCTTATGTAAGTGTCGTCCAAGCCTTGTGCGGGTGTATTTAAAAATGTATCTGCCCAACCATTAAATTTATGTAACGTGGCAAGCGGTGTTGCAAACCCGTAATCGCCATTATCAGAGCCAAGTGACTCTATGCCAACTTTTAATGTTACTGTTTTTATACCCAAACCATTTAAATCAACAGCGCCTTCAAGTGCATAGTAATCGGAATCAAAATCACTCACGCTTGTTGACGCAGACTGCGTTGCATACTCCGCTTTGTAATAAAATTTTATGTCGTTTAGGGTTTTATTACCGTTAAAAGAAACGCCATAAGTGTCTAAACTGTCGTCTTGTAGTGCATCGTCACTTAATAAGTAACTGTATAAAACCACTTTACCGTAGTCTGTTTTAAAGCTTGCATTAATTAGATGATCGGACGATTTAATGTCTTTATCGTCAGCAAATATGCGGTTACGCTTATTTAAATAACTGTACTGTAAATCTATGTTATTAAGTGCGTAATTAATGGTTGCTGCATCAAAGGTTTGCCTGTCTTGGCGCCAACCTACGTGCCCAACAAAACGCTGCCCATCAAGGGCTATTACTTGGCGCCCTACTTTTAGCGATAGACCATCGCGGGCATATTTAACAAAACCTTGGTCTATCTCGGTGTTTTCTGGGTCGGCAATAACAGAGTAATTAGTATTTTTCCCCACAGTATTGTTGTAATCATCTACGCCCAATAGGCTGCGAGTATCTTCTACTTCAATAAGGGCTGAAAAACCATTCACCTCGTCTGTTTGATGCGTTAAGCGGGTTCTAAGTGTTAAGCCGCTTGCATCTTTTAGAGCATTGTTTTGATCAACGCTTTCAAAACGCAGTCTAAAATCAAGATCAGTTTGCGAAGCTTGGCTTATTGAAGGCGCAGTGAAGCAACCCAGTATAAAAATAATAGGTAAGTTGTTCTTATAGTTAAGCATTTTGGTTCTCTAAGTTTTAATTATTAATACACATACCAAAGCAATAAATAAACACAGCGAAATACATTTCCACACCACAACTGGATCGCGTTTCATTATTGAACTTTTATTAGCGGTACTTTCTAAATAAGGATTAGGTTTGTTGATATCGTTTATAAACTCAGAAAAGGCTTGGTATCTGAGCTCTGGTTTAGGGGCAAGCGCTTTCATAAGGGCTTGATCTAACCAAAACGGAATATCGGCTCTGTATTTACGAATACTTGTGTAATGCCAATGGCTGTAATCTTTTGGCGCTACGTGGTTAAGTGGCAGTGGTTTGTAAGGCAATTTTGAGCACAATAACTCGTATGCAATAACGCCAAGTGAAAACAAATCACTTTTAAAATCGGCGTGCATAGTAATAAGTGTTTCGGGTGCGGTGTAGTCGGCAGTGCCTTGCGGGCAATCATCCGCAATTTGTTTAACCGACTCGTCCATAGCCGCAACACTTACTGTGCCGTAATCTATTAGCGTTACTTTACCGTGCGCATCTATCATTACGTTATCGAGTTTTAAATCGCGATGTACCATATCGAGTCGTTGAAACGCCCTTAGTGCATGTACTATTTGTTCAATAATACTGCGCACTTGGGTTATTTCTGGGTGCGGCACGTCGTGCTTCCAATCACTGAGTGTTTGCCCGTCCATGTATTCACAAATATGATACAAAAAACGACTTTGCGATTGCGTACTCAGTACTTTCATCACGTTAAGGTGGTTTATGCGTTGCCCTACCCAGCCTTCTCTTATAAAGCCTTGAAGGTAGTGCACATCGTCTTCAAAATTAACCGAAGGTGCTTTTAAAACCACTGGTGGTATATCGGGCGCTTGTTGCACTAAATAAATGTGCGAGCGACTACTGGCATGTAATTTACGAATAACCGTGTAGTCATCAATTTTTTGCCCAACATTAAGCGCAGGTGGAATTTTTCGTCGTGTTAGCGAATGATAAAGCTCATCTAACTTTTGCTCGGCAATATTTTCTACTTTTACAAGCAAACAACTTACGTTGTCGTCACTGCCTCGCGCTAATGCAAGTTCGGTAATTGCTTTAGCTGCATTTTCTAAATCAGTGTGCTCGTTAATTAATTTAGCTATATCACTACTTGGAAGCACATCGTGTACGCCATCGCAGGTTAATATATAAATATCGTCTGCTTTTAGGTCAACTTCGTATACATCTATTTCTTGATGAAGTTGTGCGCCAAGCGCACGCGTTAGCGTATCGTTTACTTTATGGTCCCGTGTAATTGCCTCTATTTTATTTTCTCGCAAGCGGGTAATACGCGTATCACCTAAGTGAAATATATAACCCGTTGCCGACTTTAAAATAAGCGCTGTAAAAGTGGTCATCCAATCGGCTTGGCGCTGACCAAGGTGATTATAATTAACCGATTGCGAATAAAGCCACTGATTTAAACTTGCTAACACCTTCGATACTGACTTTTTAACCGCCCAACTTTCGGGGGTATTTAAATACTCATTTATAAAATGAGTAACCGAAAGTTGAGACGCTTGTTTAGCATTTTTTGCTGATGAACACCCATCGGCTAAGCAGGCAATAACGCCTTTAGACTCTTTTTCTTGCGCTTTGGTATTAAGAGCTGCAAACGCATCTTGGTTTTCTGCTTTTAAGCCTTTTGCGCTGTGTCCGCCAAATGAAACGTTGAGTTCATTTTTTAGCGCTTTAGCGTGGAGTGTTTCATCAAACATAGTCAATAATGCCTTAAGTCACTGAAATAAGTTCAACGGTGCCGTCTTCATTTACCTCGGTAATATGCCCGTCTGGCTCGGTCATAAAAAACAGTGCGCCTAAGCCAAGTAATGCACTCCCCGCAATAATGAAAAAGAAAGTTTGATAATCAACAAGTGACAATGCCGTTAAGTACACTACTGCACCTACATTACCGTAAGCACCTGTCATACCTGCAATTTGCCCAGTTAAACGACGCTTAATTAGCGGTACTGCGGCAAATACAGCGCCTTCACCTGCTTGCACAAAGAACGAACATGCCATAGCCGCAACAACTGCAAGCCATAAAGACCAAGATGCATCAACCAAGCCCATTACAAAATAACCAACAGCAAGACCCATTGTAAGTACAATAAGGGTAATACGACGACCTAATTTATCTGAAATCCAACCGCCACCCGGGCGAGATGCTAAGTTCATAAATGCATAAGCAGATGCTAAAATACCCGCGTACACCATATCAAGCGCAAACACATCCATAAAAAACAGCGGTAACATAGAAACAACCGCAAGCTCAGAACCAAAGGTTGTAAAATATAAAATATTTAAAACAGCTACTTGCTTAAACTCATAACGATGCGACTCGGGTACAGGCTCTTTAAAAATATGACCATTTACGTCAAAGGTTTTATACACTTCGTAAATATAAAGCAGAACTAAAAAAGCATACACGGCAAGTACAAAATTAGCCGAAATTAGGTTAGCACCAGTTGGTGAAAGCTTCCAAGTAAGTAATGCTAATGCGCCATACATAGGGATTTTCATAATAAGGAGTAATACAAAGTCGCCTTTACTGGTTACTTCCATTGCGCCTACTTTTTTAGGTTTAAAGTATGTACCGCCTTTTGGTGTATCGGTTACATTTAGGTACCAAATAATACCAAATATAACGCTTAATACACCGGTTAAACCTACTGCATAACGCCAACCATCTTCGCCACCAAACATAAGTGCAATAATTGGCAGTAACATAGCCGCTGCTGCTGAACCAAAGTTACCCCAACCGCCATAAATACCTTCTGCTATACCCAACTCGTTAGCAGGAAACCATTCACTCACCATACGAATGCCCACAACAAAGCCAGCACCAATAAAGCCTAGCGCAAAACGCGCTATAGCAGCTTGTTCAAATGTGGTTGCCATAGCAAACATAAAACACGGAATACTACAGCTAATAAGTAGCGCCGCATAAACAATCCGAGGACCAAATTTATCGGTCAGCATACCCACCACAACACGGGCAGGAATAGTTAACGCTACATTTAAAATTAGTAATGTTTTAACTTGTGCCATGGTAATACCAAGCGAGCCCGCAATTGCACCTAATAAAGGAGCATGGTTAAACCATACAAAAAATGACACAAAAAAGACCATCCAACTCAGGTGTAATACTTTCATTTTCCTTTAAAGGATATTAAGTTAAATCCAGAACTCGGTTGCATGTTTATTTCCTCGTAAACGTATTATTGTTTTATAAATGCCCCACTCTTTTATATGAGTAGCAGCCCTAATCTTGTTAAATTTTAGTTAACCCAATACAGCAATTACTGAGCCACTAATTAAAAACCATATATTTCAGTTGGTTATATGTATTTATTATTTTAATGCGTTATAGTTGCACTATATGAGTGAGGGGATATGGGCTGTTACAGTGCAAATAAAAAGCGTTACTACTTGCTCTAGGATTTAACAAATTGGTATTGTTCAAAAAAAGTATGAGATGTTTAAAAATGCAAAAAGCACCGTTAACGTACCAACAGCAACTACGCTATTCTCGGCACATTATGCTGCCGCAGCTTGATATAGACGGACAAGAGAAGCTATGGCAATCGCATGCTTTAATTGTTGGTGTGGGTGGGCTTGGATGTACGGTAAGTCAATATTTAGCGGCCTCAGGCGTTGGCACGCTTACCTTAATTGATAACGATGAAATAGACGTGACCAACCTGCAAAGGCAAATACTGTATAAAGAAAATGATATTGGTAGCTCAAAATGCAGTGCTGCTAAAAAACAGCTCAGCGCACTTAATAGTGAAATAGACATAAACACCATTGAGGCATTTTTTGGTGTAAATACCATTACAGAACAGCTATTTAATAACATTGATATAGTGATTGATTGCTCAGATAATCTAGCAACGCGCAACGCACTTAATAGCACTTGTTTTAGAGCTAAAGTTCCACTGGTGTCAGGCTCTGCAATACGTATGGAAGGACAAGTCACGTGTTTTACTATGGATGAAAACAGCCATTGTTATGGTTGTTTATCGCAATTTTTTAGTGAACAAACACAAAGCTGCTCCGAATCTGGTGTGCTTTCTCCTATTGTGGGGTTAATAGGCAGTATTCAGGCTACTGAAGCGCTAAAAATGCTTGCTGGTTTGCCAAGTGGCTTAAGCGAGCACTTATTGCTGGTGGATGGTTTAAGTATGGAATTTAATCGTTTTAAAATAGCTAAAAACAGTCAATGTGCGGTGTGCAGCATTTAGTTATTCTAGATTACTGATTGTTGTATAAAGCACATCGCCCACTTTAAAGTCGTTTTTGTCCCACACTCGTCTTGAAGCCAAGCAATACAAAGTTTGCCCATCTGCATTAAGCGTTAACTGCCACTTATTATTAATAAGCTCAGCTTGAGTTAATACCGACCTTAAAACATTACTGTGCGTTGTTTGCTCAGGCTTTAACGCACTAAACAACATTTGCTCACTTTCTATAATTAGCTTATTACTGCTATCTACAAGTGCAGGAAGTACAAAAAGCGGTTGCTCACTTTGCTGTAATTGCAGTTGATATAGCCCGTAGTCTTCATCAAATTTGACCACATCGTAATTAATTAAGCTCAGCGGTGTTTGCCTGTCATTTGCGTAAATAGCTTTTGCAACGTGCGCACTTGCACCTTGGTTTATCACCTTACCTTTATCAAGCTGAATAAGGGTATCGCAGCAAAATAGCAGCTCTTTTAATGAGTGACTTACTATTATAAATTTAATATTAAACTTAACTGCAAACTCGCTAAGTTTAGTGAGCGTTTTAAAACGCAATGACCAATCAAGCGCACTAAAAGGCTCATCGAGCATTATAAATTTTTGACCGGCAAGCAAAGTGCGCGCAAATACTACACGTTGGCGTTCACCGCCCGATAAGCTTTCTACATCACGGTTTAGTAAATCTTGTAATTCAAGTGTTTTAACAACGTATTCTAGCGTTAAGCTAGTTTGTTTATTCCCGCAGTGTTTTTGTGTAAACGCTAAATTACCTGCCACATCTAAATGAGGAAACAACGGGCACGATTGCAGCTGAAGCGTAATACCACGTTTATCGCTTGGCAACTCATGCACTGGCTGATTGTTTACATAAACGCTTTTTGCAGGCTCTAAACCACTAATACAACGCAGTAATGTTGACTTACCCGAGCCAGAAGGCCCGTAAACACCCAATACATTAAACGACTCAAGTTCAAGGTTTATATCTAAATCAAAATTATTGAGTGCTTTAAAAAGGCTTAACTTAATCATGTTATTGCTTAACCCCTACAATGCTTTTATTAAACTTAAATAACAGCACTAAACAGGCAAACGAAATTGCCAGTAAAATAAGTGAAAGCTGATGCGCCGCCGTATAATTTAACGATTCAACATGGTCATAAAGCGCAATAGACACCACCTGTGTTTGCCCCTGAATATTACCGCCAATCATTAATACCAAACCAAATTCACCCAATGTGTGCGCAAAACCTAAGGCAAACGCGCTACCAATACTGGGTTTTAAAAGCGGAATAATTAAATGCACAAAGCGTTTAAACGGGCTTAATCCAAGCGCAATGGCAGCTTCGTTATAAGTTTGATTAATATGCTTAAACCCAGCCACAAGCGGCTGCATTACAAAAGGCAGTGAATAAAAAAGCGAGCCAATAACCACTCCCTGAAAACTAAACGCAAGCTGTGTACCCGTTAGCCAAAACCAAAACTGCCCAAAAGCGTGGTCAGGCGAAAACAAAACAAGTAAGTAAAACCCTAATAACGTAGGCGGCAGCACTAAAGGCATTGCAATTAATGCCTCTAAAAATGGTTTGAATTTACCGTTATAGCCAGCAAGCTTGTAAGCCAGTGGAATACAAAAAACAAGAAGAAGTACTGCGGTTATAAAGGCAAGTTTTATAGTTAACCACAGCGCGGTTAAATCACTTTGAAGCATTGTTATCCTTTATTCTGTAACCTAATTCAATTAACTGCTGCTGCGTAGCTTCTGCCATTAAAAATTGCATAAGTTGCTTAGCGCTAGCATGCTTTTTAGTCGAGCTAATAATAACGCCTTGTTGAATTATATCGGGATATTGATTGGTAGGCAGCACGGTATAATCTAAATATTTTTGATCTTGCGTGTTACTGTAAGCCGCCTTTAGTGATGAAACAGCCACCAGCCCTACTCCTACATTACCACTTTGCACAAACTGAAACGCATGTGTAATGTTATTCCCGTACACATAATTTATTGGTTTTTTAAAATGGTTATTCGCGTAATGCTCTGAGGCACGTCCGTATGGTGAAAAACGCGGATTAGCAATGGCTACTTTATCATTTACTTTTTCAGCTTTGGGTTGCCACAAAGCAAGTTCGCCTAACGCGTAAGTGATTAAGCTGCTTTGCTCGGCATAGCCTTCTTTAATAAGCGATTGCGGGCGAAAATCGTCAGCCGATAAAAACACATCAAATGGCGCGCCATGCACTATTTGCGAATATAAAACACCGCTAGAGGCGGCTGATATTTTCACGTCAACATTTGGTAATGGAGATTTTTTTAGTAGGGTTTGCAATACCGTTTTAAAATTACTCGCCACGGCTACTTGTAGCGTTTCTTTTGCGTTTACGCTGCACGAAAGCATGCATGCCACACACAAAAAATAACCCAACCATGTATTGTAAAGCTTTGACATTATAAGTATTGTTTCAAAATAAAATGATTTAAGTAAGCAATATATATGAACGATGTTTGCAATGCACCCGGTTTATTACCAATTGAAACTGCAATACACAATATACTTGGCACAATAGCGCCTGTTAAAGACGTTGAAACCATTTCTATAATGCAAAGTGTTGATCGCGTTTTAGCAAGCGATGTTAAGTCAACTATAAACGTACCGGCTCATAACAACTCTGCAATGGATGGCTATGCGCTATGTATTTCAGATAAAAGCTTAACCTATACACAAGTAGGTAGCGTGTTTGCGGGTCAAGTTTTTGAAGGAACGCTTACCCCTGGTCAATGCGTAAGAATAATGACCGGCGCTGCCATTGCACCTGGCGCTAACGGCGTTGTAATGCAAGAAAACGCCTCGGTTGATGGCGATAAAATTACGTTTACTGCGCAACCAGAGCTAAATGAAAACGTGCGTTTTGCTGGCGAAGATATAGCAATCGACGATGTTATTTTAAAAGCAGGCGATAAATTAAAAGCCGTTGATGTGGGGTTACTTGCATCTTTAGGAATTGCCAATATAGACGTGGTAAGAACCTTAAAAATAGCCGTGCTTTCTACAGGCGATGAGCTAATTGAACCTGGTCAGCCGCTTAAACAAGGCGCTATTTTTGAAAGCAACCGCGCTGTTATTATTAGTGCGCTACTACAAAAAAATATCGATGTGATTGATTTAGGAATAATCCCTGATGACAAAGAACTCATCACTAATGCATTTTTAAAAGCGAACGAACTTGCCGATGCCGTAATAAGTTCAGGCGGTGTATCGGTTGGTGAAGCCGACTTTACCAAAGAAGTGCTCAACGAAATTGGCGAAATTCACTTTTGGAAAATAGCCATGAAACCAGGTAAACCTTTTGCCTTTGGTAAACTAGCTAACAGTTACTTTTTTGGCTTGCCAGGTAACCCTGTGTCGGCTGCTGTTACGTTTAATCAGTTAGTAGAGCCTGCACTGCAAAAGCTGTCCGGTCTTGGTAAAGTAAATCCTAAAATGCGATTTAACGCGGTTACTACATCCGTTATTAAAAAGCGCCCTGGCAGAGCTGACTTTCAACGCGGTACTGCAACAATTAACGAGCAAGGTGACTTAGTGGTTGCCCCGTTTAATAAACAGGGCTCGGGTGTACTTTCGTCGCTTAGTAAAGCTAACTGCTTAATTGTAGTGCCAGCAAAAAGCGGCAATATCGAAAAAGGCGCAACGGTAAGTATTGAGTTGTTATAAATACTTAATATAGACATAAAAAACCAACTAATATTGGGTTTTTATGTCTAATATTTAAGTCAATTAATTAGAACAACGATTCAAAATCGCCATTTGAAAATAAAACCCCAGGGATGCCACGAACGGCAGTAACGTCAGCTATTTTAGTATCACCAAAATATAAACCGCCACTGTAATTACGGCCCTTTTGTTTTACATCTAACCAACGGCCATTTTCGCCTTTCGCAATGAGGTTAATATTGCCACTAACATCACGAATACGTAAATCCAACGCCCTATTTTTTACACTAACAAATATATCTGTAGAAGTAAGTTCAGATAAATTTTCAACATCACCTACGTATGCAAATTTAAAATCGCTTGCACCACTCAATGTAAAATCTAATTCAAAAGTAAATGCTAAATCGTCATTATCTTCACCAACAAAAGGCGAAGCCTCTACTGCTGTGATATGAAATGCAGTGTTTTGGATGTCGCTTACGTAATCACCATTAAAATCAAAAGTAGATAACGTGGTTGACTCCTCACCTAGTGAATTAACAAAACGATTTAAGTTTACTGATAAATCACCTTCGAGTTTACCCGCTGCTTTATTGATAATTACGTTGGTGGTTACCTGTGTAATCCCCGTATCGGCTTCTGGGTTTAATTCACTTTGAGCATCTATGCCATCAAACTCAATCAGCAACTCACTTACATCCACACTTAATACCGTAGCACCATTTGTGACAGTTGCGCTCATTACACCTTCAATTTTATCTCCCAGTACACCACTTACCCTAAATGTTGGGATTGATAAATCAATTGCTATAGGTAAATCATCATATGTGCCTGTAATAGCCCATGTATAAGGTGATTGACTATAAATGATATCCAAGTCACGAAGCTTATATTGCCCTGATGGTGTAGAGCCATCAGCTAGTGGAGAATAGTTTGTAATAACTTCATTTAAAGCATTAGTAAGCGCATTAAGGATTCTTTGTGTGTCCTCATCAAATACACCTTCTAACTCAGCAAATTTTACGTCTAATTCATCTGAGTAAGTTTTTTCTTGAAGTCTTGCAACACCAATGATATTTCGTGTATCAACAAGCAACTCTCTTGAATCTAAACTTTGAGCTTCTCCTGAACGAGCCTGCCAGTTTTTAAATGTAGTGACGCTCGCAATGGTTTGCTTAACTTGACCAGCGACATTTTTCAGCAAAGCATTACCTTGGTCGCTAAATAAGTTATCTGTAACATACTGCACTGCTAAATCGCTGTAATCTTGCCACGCTTGCTGGTCAGTCTCCAAGTTAGTAAATGCATTAAAAGCACTTACAACGCTAAACGTATTATCAGCTACCCCAGCTATAATTGCAGCGTAAGTAAATGCGTTAGTAACCATTTCAGCTTCAACACTTGCATTTAAATTACTGTGCGTTAAATGATAAAAAGGTGTGGCTGATAAACTCGCTTGTATAGCACTAAAACCTTCGTCAGTAATTGCCTTACTCAATGGCGATAAATACACTGTATTTACACCAGGAGCACTAAAGGCAGCTGCTTTGTAATTAAGAGTAACGGCTGTTAGTTCTTGATAGTCGATTAAACGGTTTGCGTTTAAGTCATTTGCATCACCACGAACTGTTCGGCCGCAACCTGTAAAACGTGGACAAGGTAGCGTTGTATCACTAGGTATAAACTCAAAGCTATTAAAAGTAAGTGGAGTTACATTTATACTCGCAGTATTGATGTTTTCGACTTCAATTGATTCTTGCAGCACCCCATCGCTATCTAAAACATTAAGCGTGCCCTGTGGTGATTGCCAATTAGATACATAAAAACTCACAGAAGAAGATGTAGCAATTTCACTCACTGCAACAGATTCTGAACTGTCACTGTCTGATGAAGAACCACAACCTGCCAATGCAATAGCGACCCCTAAAGGTATAATTTGTTTTAACATCTTCATTCCTTAAAACTTAATGTTCACGTACCAATTCACATTCGCATAATAGGCTTTATCTAAATCTAGGCTGTCAGCTTGTAAATTAAGACCAAAATACTCGTTTTCAATACCAACTAAAAATGCTTCGCTTTTTGTTTCATAGCCTGCTTGTACTCGCCAATGATCCCAAAAGTGAATACGGCCTTTTAATTGGCTAAACGTGTCTTTATCGTAACGTTTTAAAGTTAACTGAGTCGAAAATCGGTCGTTTATTCTGTAATCGGCAAATGCTTGTAGTCGCATTTCCATTTCGAAATCATGAGATACCGTATTTCCAAATGCAGATGTTTTTAATGAAACTGTTGGCTGAGTAATAATATCGCCGTTATCATCTTCGCTAAATGGAATTTCAGTAGTTTGACCTTTTACGGAGCCACTGTCTTCGTAGTCTGTTTTATAGAGCAAATCTTTTACGCTAAAACCAACTTTAAGCTCATCATTTACTTGCCAATCGGCAAAAATATCTAAGCTATAGCCTAGCCCTTCAGGCTTTTGTGAAGGTGTAAATTCTTTAAATAAAATGTCTTTTGAAAAGTTGTAATCGACAGTTACAGCACCTTCAACTTCATCGCTATAAATTTCACCATTTACAGTGGCATCTTGATAGTGTGAGCTGGCAAAAACAGAAAGCTTAGGTGTTATTGTTAATGCATTTTCATCTAAAAATTTAAAATCATAAGATACAAATACACCATTTGAAGTCGCTTGTTTTGCATCTAAATAATATGTATAAAAACGATCCTCAAACTCTAAATCATTCTTTTCGGTATGAGTATATTTAGCTGTATCAGGATCAAAGTTAAGAACATAGTCATAACGACTTTGTAAACCCACTTTAAAATTACCGTAGCCAACACCCACTTCAAAAATATTATAGGTAAATGCACTGTCACCCGATTTTAGTGGTGCATCGAAATCATCGACAAAAGCTTGTACTGGTTGTGCTTCGGTGTAAATCTCTGCGTCAAAATGAGTAAATATTTGAAATTGGTTATCTGCGGAAGCAAGAGGAGAAATAAAAGCTGTTGAAAATCCTAACAAGAGAATTTTTTTTTTCATAATTTAATCGCTTTCTATAAAAAAAGGGAAAAGCGCTAGGCTTTTCCCTTTTATAGTTTAAATATTACTTAGATGAATCAATTAAATCAACGTCAGTGTAATCAACCACGTCACCATCGATATAGGTTATTGAAATACCATTAGTAATCTCGGTTACTGTACCAAAAGACATCATAGCCTCATTGTACATAGCCATAACGCTACCTATGTAATCCGCACTTTCGTCATCAGTAATAGACAATGTATAACCCATAGCATCATTCACAGTAATATCTAAGGTACTGTCAGAGCTTATTGCTTTAAAGTCTACATCACCAGATACACCTTCTAATAAAATAGAAGTTGAATCTGCTTCATCATCAGCTGTAATGCTTAACACGCCGTTAAAGCCAGAATCGCCATCCATGATTTCAATATGGTTAGTCGTTTCAGTCATTATGATTTCTGCATCATCTACATTATCAGCCGTCACCGCGCCATCAAAAGTAAATACTACACATGAATCGATTTGAGTAGCATCAATTGTACCTGCTGCAAATTCAACACAATCTGTCAATGCTGCTACTTGCGTATCAGCAGTTACAAGCTTAATAGATGCATCATTTTCACCTACCAGCGTAGCACCCCAAGCAACAACTAGCTTATCACCTTCATAAGAAGCCGCTGCGTTAATCATTTCACCTGTAGTAGCATTGCTAAGCATAAGTGTAAGATCATCTAAGCTGTAATTGTAAGCCCAGTTAGGGAAACGTGTAGATGTACCCGATGCAGAATCCCCCATACCAGAAACTTCATCGATTACATCAGCTACAATTTCAGCAGCATCAATAATAGCATCACCACCAGTACTCGTTAGCACTGTCATAGTCGCTAATGACTCTGACGTAGCTTTAACAGAAGCTAGTACAGTCAGTTTAGGAAGCGCTTCTTCTGCAGCAACTTGAAGCGCTAACGCAGCTGTAAACTGCTCTGCTGCTAATTCAGCTTTATCAGTAGCAACTTTAACCATCGCATCAGCATCATCAACTAATGTTTGTGCTGCATCTTTATCTTCATCTGTTACAGCAACATCTAAATATGCTTGTGCAGCTGCTTTAGCTTGCGCTATAGCAATTTCCAATGTATCTACAGTTTCAGCAAATTCAGATGCGGCAGAGACTGCTGCTGTTGCAAGCTCTAGAGCAGCCGCTGCATTAACAGCGGTATCGATCGTCGCGTTTTGTGCATCAGCAAGCGCTGAAGTAGAAGCCGCTTCTGCTGTCATTGATAGGGTTTGCTTCGCATCTGCAACATCTGCTGCATCAATAGCAATAGCTTTAGCCGCAGTTACTTCAACATCAAACTCTGTAACAGCCGCATCAACAGCAATAACTAATTCAGCAAGCGCTGCGTCAAACGCACTTACTTTGTCAACTTCTGTATTTGCATCAGATAGTAGATCTTCTGCATTATCAAGAATTTGTTGGTATGTATTATTTTGGTCAACAAGTAATGTTGCTGCTGAAACAAGACCTTGAGACTTAATAAATAATTTATTTACTTTATTTGCTAAATCGGCAGTTTCAGCTTCATTAACAAGTGTAGCTACTGCACTTGCAAATGCGACAGCACTTGCTGCATCAGTAACCGTTTCTCCACCTAGAGATTGAGCATCTGCTAAGTTAGTCTCAGCTGTCACGACTAAAGCTTGTAAAGTAACAAGTTCAGCTTCTGATGCTGTAACCTCTGCTGTAACAGAAACAGCTAATTGAGCATAAAAATTGTCATCAGCTTCACAGTTATCTGTACAACCTAACTTTTCTAATGCTTTTTAACTTTTTTAGCAATAAGCGCTAAACTAGCGTCAGTTGCTGCGCCATTTTTAATAGCTTTATTTTTTGCTGCTTTTGCTTTAGCAGCAATGCCAGCCGCTTGTAAAATAAATGCATCTTTTTCAGCATCTGTTGCATTTGGATTAACAACATTGAATGCATTTATAATTGCAGCTTCAATAGCATCATCATCACCAGTAGCAATGGCTAAAAAAATGTTAGATGTGTTTGTTACTGCTTGTTGAAGTTTAGCCGCTAACGCTGCAATTTCAGCATCATCACTACCGCTTAACTTACCATCTTTAATGCCTGTTTTTAATTTACTTAGCACATCGCTGATAGAGTCTAAACCTTGAATAGATGACGCTATTTGAGAAATTGCTAAAATACCTTCGCTTAACTCTTCTTCACCGTCTACATCACTTAAATCAACTGCACCACCAATTGAAGGGTCAGCAAGTAACTCTGGTATTTGAAGTGTGCTATCAGGTCCCATTAATTGGAAAAAACTGCGTAAACTTACTTCAGCAATAGTAGGAGGACCAACCTCTCCTCCAGCTGTAATAATTAACTGAGAACCGATAGTCGTAAACAATGTTGCATTAGCTGTTAAAGAACGAGATACACCTGGATCGCCTTGAGCTCCACTTGCACCTGACGTATCAGCTGTAATTGCTGGGACAAATTTGATTACTGACAGTTCTAGATCAGTTTTGTACCATTCACCAAATTCAATTGCAGTATCGCCATCATTTACATCATCAACTTCTGGGGCTGTTGCGTAAGAACCACAACCTAAGTAAGCATCACATCTTAAAAAGCTCTCATCGCCTTCTTCTGACGTTTTAACTGTGATGTAAACTGGTCCAGTAAAGTTATCTTCTAAGAAAATGCTGTAGCGTCCGCTTTCATTTGTTAGAACATCATCAGGGTTACCTGCAATTTTGTTTGCTTCTAAATCAGCATCGGCTGCATCTTGCGATAAACCTTCTCCAGAGAAAGATTCAGCTTCAGAAGAGGCTTCTAATCTAAATGCAACAGGTACACTTTGACCAGTTGCATCTAATGTAGAAACGCTTACTACCGCGTTCATCATTGCGCCTTTAACAGCTTTACCAGTTACTTCAACATTAAATTGAGCATCATCTGATGAGCTAAAAGATTCAACAGGAGGTACGTATACATTCCTATCGTTATCAGAACCACAAGCTGTTAAGCCCAATGTAAGTGCAACTGATGCTGCAATTGGTGTAAATTTGATCATACGCTTCGACATTTATTTCTCCTTGATAGCTTGAAATGAGTATCAGAAATTAGTTTAGTCACAATTTGCATTGTTCAAGTTTACAAAAATAACAAACGAACACGCAATACCAACCTTTGTTACTAGAATTCTAAAAATACCATTAAGCCATATATTTTTGCTACATATTTATACATTTTATTAAATGTATTTTGATTTTATCTACATACTATTTCTTTATGACCCTCAGTAATCTAATTAAAAATCATAAAAACTCAGGACGCTAAAATATAGTATATCCATTTTGTGAATTGAATATTACATTTAATTTAGTTTGTTAATATTATTCTTCAAGTAAATGCGATGAATCGAAGAAAAAAGCGGTTTTTTTACTGAACTGGAATGAAAATTAACTAAAAAAATATGACTATGACAACATTCAAATTTTTTCAATCGCTAAGCATTGAGCCATATATTTGGTTTTTCTTTTTATTACCTAAGGCAATTTAATCGCGATGCGAGGTTTGTAATCTAGTGGGCTCGCTAACTGCGTTGAAAATAGCTGGCTAGAGAAAATAAGTTTAATATCATCATGATTCAATATGTTAGTAAGTCTCTTAACCAGAGTTAAGGTTAAGTAATAACCGAGCAAATAGTCCCCAACACGAACCCAAGGGCAATGCATGTTTGACATCTATGCTGCGTTATCGCCTATTTATAGTAAATAACACCATAGGCGTTGCCTTGCCTAAAAACCAAACATACAGCTGCAAATTCAACCTCGAAGATAAATAGACCCAGATATTGAAATAATTACTACATAGAAAACCCCACTGCATAATCACAAGAGGGACTTTATTTTAATAAGGAACCCTTACAACCCCTTCCATTAATACTCGTGCACTGCGGCTCATACTTGCTTTGGTAACTAGCCAATTACCTGCAGTATTTTTAGCTTCAGCACCTACTTTTAGCGTGCCCGACGGATGACCAAAGTTAACTTCACTCAATGCGCCGCCACCAGCGGCTATATTTACGAGTGTGCCTTCGATTGCTGCGGCCGTGCCAATAGCAACAGCCGCTGTGCCCATCATGGCATGGTGCAGTTTACCCATCGACATAGCGCGCACTAATAAGTTGATATTTGCAGCTTCAATAAGCTTTCCGCTAGACGCTTTGTAATCTAAAGGCGCTGCAACAAACGCAACCTTTGGCGTATGTTGGCGAGCTTGCGCTTCACTAATGTTAGTGATTAAGCCCATTTTAACAGCGCCATAAGCACGAACAGTTTCAAGCTTTTCAAGCGCTGCAACATCGTTATTTATATCGTCTTGCAGCTCTGTGCCGGTATAATTAATATCAGCGGCGTTAATAAATACAGTAGGAATACCTGCATTTATCATCGTGGCTTTTAAAGTACCAACACCCGGTACTTCTAAGTAATCAACTACGTTGCCTGTTGGAAATAACGCGCCATCGCCATCAGCCGGGTCTATAAATTCAAGTTTTACTTCAGCTGCAGCAAATGTAACGCCATCGAGCTCAAAGTCGCCGGTTTCTTGTACTTCGCCATTGGTCATAGGGACATGCACTAATATGCTTTTTTTAATATTAGCCTGCCACACACGCACAATAGCAACACCGTTATTAGGTACTCTGCTTTTATCGACCAAACCATTGCTAATAGCAAAAGCACCGACTGCTGACGTTAAGTTGCCACAGTTACCACTCCAATCTACAAAAGGTCTATCTATCGCCACTTGACCAAACAAGTAATCAACATCGTGATCAGCTTGCTCACTTTTACTTAGAATTACGGTTTTACTGGTGCTTGATGTAGCGCCGCCCATTCCATCAGTTTGTTTGGCATACGGATCGGGGCTGCCAATAACACGCAGTAATAAATTATCGCGCGCCTCGCCTGCTACTTGAGCAGGCTTTGGCAAATCAGTTAAATTAAAAAATACACCTTTACTGGTGCCGCCACGCATATAGGTTGCAGGCACTTTAATTTGCGGTTTAAACATAGTGTTTGCCCTTATGCAGATTGCGTTGCTTCTAAAAAGTCTTGAGCAAAGCGTTGTAACACACCACCAGCTGCGTAAATAGAAAGCTCTTCTTGGGTATCTATACGGCACTTCATAGGCACAGTAAGCACTTCACTGTCTTTACGGGTAATGCTTAAATTAACGGTGGCGCCTGGTTTTAAATCACCCGTTACATTGTACATTTCACTGCCATCCAGCTTTAGAGTTTTACGCGTTGTGCCTGCTTTAAACTCAAGCGGTAAAACCCCCATACCAATTAAGTTAGTACGGTGAATACGCTCAAAGCCCTCAGCTGCTATTACTTCAACGCCTGCAAGTCTTACGCCTTTTGCAGCCCAATCGCGCGACGAACCTTGCCCGTAATCGGCACCGGCTACAATAATAAGCGGTTGTTTACGCTCCATGTAAGCTTCGATTGCTTCCCACATACGGGTATTAGTGCCTTGTGGTTCTAAGCGTGCGTAAGAGCCTTGCTTAACTTTGCCGTTTTCGTCAAGTACCATTTCATTAAGTAGTTTTGGGTTTGCAAATGTTGCGCGCTGCGCTGTTAAATGATCGCCCCGGTGCGTTGCGTACGAGTTGTAGTCTTCCTCTGGCACGTTCATTTTGGTCAGGTATTCGCCAGCAGCGCTGCTTGCCATAATTGCGTTTGATGGCGATAAATGATCCGTTGTAATGTTATCGCCAAGAACTGCAAGCGCGCGCATACCGGTCATAGTGCGCTCACCCGCAAGTGCACCTTCCCAATAAGGAGGGCGACGAATGTAGGTGCTTTCTGGGCGCCAATCGTAAAGTGGGTCGTTATCTTCACCGTAATCTACGGTTAAATTAAACATTGGCTCGTATACTTTTCTAAATTGCTCAGGCTTAACGCTTTGCTTAATAACTGCATCAATCTCTTCGTCAGATGGCCATAAATCTTTAAGTGTAATATCGTTACCTTGTTGATCTTGCCCAAGTATTCCTTTTTCAATATCAAAGCGAATAGTACCAGCAATGGCGTACGCAACAACCAAAGGAGGTGACGCTAAAAATGCTTGCTTAGCATAAGGATGAATGCGCCCGTCAAAGTTGCGATTACCCGAAAGCACCGCTGTCGTGTATAAATCGCGATCGATCACTTCTTTTTGAATAACAGGGTCAAGCGCCCCGCTCATACCATTACAGGTAGTACACGCAAAACCAACAATGCCAAAGCCAAGTTGCTCAAGCTCTGTTAGTAAGTTTGCATCTTCAAGGTATGATTGCACTGCTTTTGAGCCCGGTGCTAATGAAGTTTTAACCCAAGGTTTGCGCATTAAACCCTTAGCATTTGCGTTACGGGCAAGGAGTGCTGCAGCTATTACATTGCGTGGATTACTCGTATTAGTACAGCTAGTAATAGCAGCAATAATACACGCGCCGTCTGGCATTAAGCCCTCTTCATTTTCAACTATACCCGAAATACCTTCTTTAGCTAAATCGCTTGTTGATACTCGGCGGTGTGGATTAGATGGACCTGCAATATTGCGCCCCACGCTTGATAAATCAAACGTAAGCACACGCTCATATTTTGCGGTTTTTAAGCTATCGCTCCAAAGGCCTGCTGTTTTTGCGTAGTTTTCTACAAGGGCAATTTGTTCTTCTTCGCGACCTGTTAAACGCAAGTAATCTATTGTTTTATCATCAATATAAAACATGGCTGCAGTTGCGCCAAATTCAGGCGTCATGTTCGAAATGGTTGCTCTGTCGCCAAGTGTAAGCGCGTCGGCACCTTCACCGTAAAACTCTAAATAAGTAGAAACAACACGTTGCTCACGTAAAAATTCAGTAATGGCCAACACAATATCGGTAGCGGTAATACCAGGTTGGCGCTTACCTGTTAGCTCAACACCAACAATATCAGGTAAGCGAATATAAGAAGCGCGGCCCAGCATTACGCTTTCAGCTTCAAGCCCGCCTACACCCACCGCAATAACACCCAGCGCATCAACATGAGGCGTGTGGCTGTCGGTACCTACTAAAGTATCGGGGAATGCAATGCCATCTCGGTTTTGAATAACCGGCGACATTTTTTCAAGATTAATTTGATGCATAATGCCGTTACCCGGTGGAATAACGTCAATATTTTTAAACGCAGTTTTTGTCCAGTTTATAAAGTGAAAACGGTCATCATTTCGTCTGTCTTCAATGGCGCGGTTTTTTTCAAATGCGTCAGGATCAAAACCGGCATGCTCTACCGCTAACGAATGATCCACTATTAACTGCGTGGGTACCACAGGATTCACTTTTGCCGGATCGCCGCCTTTGGCTGCAATTGCATCACGAAGCCCTGCTAAATCAACAAGTGCTGTTTGGCCTAAAATATCGTGGCAGACCACACGCGCCGGATACCACGGAAAATCTAAATCTTGCTTTCGCTCAATTAGCTGATTAAGTGCATCGGTTAACATGGCAGGGTCGCATCGGCGTACTAGGTTTTCGGCAAATACACGTGATGAATAAGGTAGCGTAGCGTATGCACCTGGCTTAATTGCATCTACGGCTTCTTGCGTATCGTAATAGTCGACATTTGAGCCCGGTAGAGGTTTACGGTATTGGGTATTATTAATTATGGTCATAATAAATTCGCTAATTGGTGACGGTGTTTGCTCACAGCTAGCGTGTTTAATGAAAAGTTTGAGAAAAACTGCTCGCTAGTGGCTATGTGCAATAAAAAGTGAGCACATGCGTGCTCACCCATTTTTTAACGTGACTCTATTGGTGTGTAACTACGAGCATCAGGCCCTGTGTAATCGGCACTTGGGCGGATAATACGGTTGTTAGCGCGTTGCTCTTTTACATGTGCAGTCCAACCAGTAACACGGCTCATTACAAATATTGGCGTAAATAACTTAGTCGGAATATCCATAAAATGATAAGCAGACGCATGGAAAAAATCGGCATTACAAAACAGTTTTTTCTCGCGCCACATAATCTCTTCACAACGAACAGACACAGGATAAAGCACGGTATCGCCTACCTCTGCTGCTAGTTTTTCAGACCATTTTTTAATAATTATATTGCGTGGATCAGATTCGCGATAAATAGCGTGACCAAATCCCATTATTTTATCTTTACGTTCAAGCATGCCCATGACTTCTTGTTCAGCGTGTTCAGCGCTTGTAAAGCCTTGAATCATATCCATTGCCGCTTCGTTAGCACCACCATGTAATGGACCACGCAGCGTACCAATCGCGCCAGTTACACAAGAATGAATATCAGATAAAGTTGAAGCACATACACGTCCCGTAAAGGTAGAGGCGTTAAATTCATGCTCTGCGTATAAAATTAGTGATACGTTCATCACTTGCGCAAATAACTCGCTGGGTGCTTTGTCGTGTAACAGTGTTAAAAAGTGTGCGCCAACAGAGTCGTCATCTGTTTGTGTTTCAATGCGTACGCCATCGTGTGTAAAGCGGTACCAGTAACAAATAATACTTGGGAACACAGCAACCATACGGTCGATTGCATCATTAGCTTGGCTAAAATCAAGCTCCATTTCAAGGTTACCCAACATTGAGCAACCCGTGCGCATTACATCCATTGGGTGCGCGTCTTTAGGAATATTTTCAAGCACGGTTTTAAGTGCATCAGGTAAGCCGCGTAAACTTTTTAGTTTTGCTTTATATTCTGCCAATTCGCTAGTTGTAGGTAACTCACCGCGTGAAAGTAAAAAAGACACTTCTTCAAACTGCGCTTTTTCGGCAAGTTCGCTAATATCGTAACCACAATACGTTAAACCAGAACCACTTTGTCCAACAGTACACAATGCTGTTTGACCAGCCACTTGTCCGCGTAAACCCGCGCCGCCTAATGCTTTATCTACCATGTTCTTCTCCTATCTTAAATTTGTGTGTGATTTTATTTTTTAATAATTATTATTTGTCAGATTTTGATGAAAAAAGTGTGTCGAGTGTGTTCTCGTACGTGTGGTAATCTAAAAAGTCGTAAAGTTCAGAGCGCGTTTGCATATTTTCAATTTGGCTTTGTTGCGAGCCTTCATTTAAAATTGCTGAATACACGTTTAATGCTGCTTTGTTCATGGCTCTAAATGCACTTAGTGGGTAAAGCACCATTTCAACACCTACATCGCTTAACTGCTCTTTTGTGTAAATAGGTGTTTGGCCAAACTCAGTAATGTTTGCCAAAATTGGAACGTTGATCGCTTTTGCAAATGCTTGGTAATCAGCAAGGTCGTGTACGGCTTCTGCAAAAATAGCGTCAGCACCGGCTTCAACACAGGCAGCTGCACGGTCAATAGCGGCATTTAAACCTTCTTTTTGAAATGCATCGGTACGGGCCATAATGTAAAAATCGCTATCGGTTTTTGCATCAACCGCCGCTTTAATGCGGTCAACCATTTCACCTTGGCTTACAATTTCTTTATTAGGACGATGCCCGCAACGCTTTTGCGCTACTTGGTCTTCAATATGAAAACCCGCCGCACCCGCTTTAGTCATTTCTTTTACTGTGCGTGCAATGTTAAACGCCCCACCCCAACCGGTATCGGCATCAACAAGTAGTGGTAAATCGCTCGCACCTGTAATACGGCGAATATCTTCAAGCACGTTATCAAGGCTCGTCATACCTAAGTCAGGCATACCAAACGAGGCGTTTGCAACACCGGCACCTGAGAGGTAAATAGCTTGGTGACCCATTTTTTCAGCCATCATCGCTGTGTAGGCGTTAATAGTACCTACCACTTGTAACGGGCGGTTATTGGCAATAGCGTGTTTAAATTTTAATCCTGCTGACATTACTTTCTCCTCACTTTGAACGGTTGCTACGTGGAGTAACTTATAGTTTTAATCTGTAATTATGACTGTTTAACTGCTCTTGCTAGCTTTTAGCAGCTTATGCTTTTTGCTTAGCTAATAAGTCGAATTTGGTTTGAATATTTGCTTGCGATGCGCTTATGTGGCGCTTCATAAGCATTTCGGCCAGTTCGCCGTCGTGGTTTTCAATCGCGTTAATAATAGCTAAATGCTCATCAAACGCTTTTGATACACGCGGCCCCACCATGCCCATTTGTACACGGTACATGCGTATTAATTGATAGAGCTCATTACACAGTAAATGAATTAAATGCGCGTTTTTACTGCCTTGAATAATACGGTAATGAAAATCTAAATCGCCGGCTTCTTGATAGTAAGACTCGCCCTCTTTAACACGTTGTGTTTGCAAGTGCTGATTAAGTAATTGCTTTAAGCCTTTTATCTCTTCGGGTTCCATATTGTCGGCAGCCAGCCTACATGCCAAGCCTTCAAGTGAGCTGCGAACTTGATAAACTTCAATCAAACGCTCAGCGGTAAGGGCAACTACTCGGCAACCTACGTTAGCTTTACGCTCAACAAGGTAGCAACTCTCTAAGCGATTTAACGCTTCTCTAAGCGTTGCACGGCTTACACCATAACGCTTTGCAAGTTCAGGCTCTGATATTTTACTGCCTTGAACTATACTGCCTTCAACAATCTCACGGCGCATATCTACAAATACCTGATCTGATGCGGTAGTAATAGGCGCTTCGTTTAAAAATGTGTGTGTCATAAGTTATTTTTTAGATTGTCGACAATTAATGCCGTTACTATGGGCTTATTAAAAAACCATGTCAACCCTTGAGCACAACAAAAAGACTAAAAAACGCACTCATTGTCGACACTATTAATCTAAAGTCGTATAAAATCACCTTTAAAATAGAGTAAAACAACAAAGTGTCGACACAGTAATAAATTGGATGTTACGTTTTTAAGCGCTGAAAATGCGTTATATAAATGCTATTATCGCGCTTTATTTTTATAGTATGAGCTAACGCGTGAACGCCAACACTTTTATTCCTGAGCACTTTATTGATGACGTAAAAACCTATTTACCAGCGCATCTAAACTTAGATGACTTTTTAAATGCGTGTCGTCGACCGCTCAGAAAATCTATCCGCGTTAATACATTAAAAATTAGCATTGAAGAATTTGTAGAACGTGCAACTGAAAAAAATTGGCTGCTAACCCCCATCCCTTGGTGCAGTGAAGGCTTTTGGTTAGAACGCCCAAGCGATGAAGAGCAAAACCTCGCTCTTGGTAATACTGACTTACATCTAAGCGGTGCGATGTACGTACAAGAAGCAAGTTCAATGCTGCCGCCTATTGCCTTAAAACAAAGTATTAAACTCGCTAACTCGCAAAATAACACCGTGCTTGATATGGCATCAGCACCGGGTTCTAAAACATCACAACTTGCAGCACTTATGGATAACCAAGGCGTGCTTGTTGCAAATGAGCTTTCGTCATCTCGTTTAAAGGTACTTAGCGCCACCTTAAAACGCATGGGGGTTGGTAACTGTGCGCTCTCGCACTTTGATGGCGTTATATTTGGCAACTACATGTTTGAATGCTTTGATAGCATATTGCTAGACGCGCCATGCTCTGGCGAAGGTACTGTGCGTAAAGACGCCGACGCACTAAAAAATTGGTCAATAGAATCAAACATACAAATAGCCCAAGTACAAAAAGACTTAATTAAAAGCGCATTTTACGCATTAAAGCCAGGTGGCACGTTAGTGTATTCAACCTGTACACTTACTCCGCTCGAAAACCAGCAAGTATGCGATTATTTACTCAGTGAATTTGGCGACTATATAGAGCCACAATCCCTAAGTGATTTATTTGAAGGTGCAAGCGAAGCCACAACTAATGAGGGCTATTTACATGTATGGCCGCAAACCTTCGATAGCGAAGGCTTTTTTATTGCTAAATTTAAAAAGCACGCAAGTTGCGATAACCCAAATCAAACTGTTAAAAAAGGCGCGTTTCCGTTTAACGAGTTTGATAAAAAGCAAAGTGCCGCGTTTATGCAGTCGCTTAAAAAGCACTTTGAATTAACTAATCTTCCTGGCAACTTAATGCAGCGCGACAAAGAGCTGTGGTTATTTCCACAAGGGTTTGAAGCCCTGCAAAATAAAATTAAGTACGCACGCTTAGGTATTCAAATTGGCATTATTCATAAAAATGGCGTAAGGCTAACGCACGAGTTTGCAACCGTATTTGGCAATGAGTGTAAAACTAATGTATTTGCTTTAAATAACGAGCAAGCAAATGATTATTTTCAAGGTAAAGATATACGCTTAACTGAAGCAACTCAGACAATAGGTGAGGTGGTATTAACTCTGTGTGGGTGCCCTATTGGGCTGGGAAAATGGCAAAAAAATAAGATTAAAAACTCACTGCCGCGAGATCTCGTGCAAAATACGCAGTTAATAAGCTGGGTATAAAAAATGGATAACCATTTTAAACTGCGCATAAAAAATCTAAGCATTTGTTATTAAATATAACTAAATGCAAAATTTAGTTATGCCTTTTATCATTACTTAACTACACTTTTAAGTACTTTCTTCTTCTCCCTAAGAATCTAGAAAGTTTTTTTAGTTAACGCAAGACTCAACAGAGAGTCATTCTAAAGCCCAGAGTTTTCCTAATTACTCTGGGCATTTTTTAATTTTCAACTAAATCAAATTCGGTTAATTCCCCAGAGCCATGAATCAATTGATAGCGCGCTAAATTGCCTTGTTCGAGTGTTATTAAACTAATCGCAGAGTCACTTACTAAATACTTTTGCCCTTCGCCCTTAGTTTGGTGTTTATCTACTTCCATATGCCAACGTTTAGTAAAAAAGTTAAGTGGGCTTTTTGGTCCATATAAAATTGAATCTAGTTTATCGAGTACGTTTATTAATTTACGTGGAAATTCGTTTTTAATACCACTGGCGGTAAGTTGCCAAATTCGGTTTGGGTGATTACCAAAACGTTTTTGCACTGAAAAACAAAATGAATAGTGCACGTCTCCCGATAAAATAAGCGTTTCGTTTGGTGTATCAGTTCGCCTAAACGTATCGAGTAGTTTTTTAGCCGATCCTTCGTGTGCCATCCAGTTCTCTACATCAACCATAAGCGGTTGCCCGCAAATATTAAACATGGCTTGAATAGCTTCTATTGATTTAACACCAAATACGGGGGCTGGTGATACAATAATAACCTGATCGTGGCTTAATAGGCTTTCTTCAAGCTCTGTTAGGCGTTCCCAATCAAGTAGACCTGAAGGCTCGTTAAAATTTTGCTCATTTCGCCAACGGTGCGTACGTGTATCTAGCACCACTACTTTTGGGGTTGTAGTTAACTCGTAATGCCAAAAACTAAAATCGTTTAGTGGTTTATCAAATGCTTTAAACTGCCATAAATTATTAGCAGTACGGCTTTGCTTAAAAGGTGTTAGTAACTCGCCTGTTTTATTTAGTGCGTCGTTCCCCATTCCTTGGAAAAGCCAATAACTAATTAAGCCGTTATTAATGATTCGTTTACTACTTGGATTTTCATTTATAGCTTGCTCCCACCCAGCGGTGAGGTTCCAATCATCGGTTACATCGTGATCGTCAAACATCATTAATGTCGATACATTGGCAAACAACCGCTCTACTTCACTTAAGCCTTTTGCATAATCAATCAGTGCTGTTTTTTCAGCGTCAAAAATAGTTTTGTTTTGCTTGTTTTGACCTGAATACGTTGTATTTTGTATATCAACGCATTGCCAAGCAGCAGCACTAAAATTTAATAAATAAAGCGCTATGTATTCTTCAAAATGGATAAGGTGATTGTAGGCTTTTACACTTGAAAAGTGAGGTTCGTCTTTTTTTAGCCAGTAACCTATACCTAATTTTGAACGTTTTTGCCAAGGCGTTTTTGGTAAATACAAATGACGATTATAAAGTTGCTCTTTTATATCGTCCGGTAACTCAATGGCAAGTGGTTGCTCTTTATAAATACCGAGTTGCTTAACTAACTGATGAATAGCTAATAACATGGGGCCTGCTACGTCATCGGCGTAAACCTGGTCACCGCTCAGTAATAGCAATTGTGCGCCTTGATTATTATTACCGCGCTGATTATTTTGCCAGTGACTTGCAGACACTAAGCTATCTTTTGCTGGATGATGTGCATTACGGCACGAGCCATGCAAAATATCATTTAATTTATTAGGAATTACAAATGCAGGCGTTGTTTGACCGCTATAGCACCAAGGCGATAAATCGATTACTGTATCGTCAATTACAAGCTCATAGTTTAATAAGCTATCTAGAGGGAGTTTGTTGTCTATTGGCTTTATAATGACGAAATGCAGATACAAATGTTCCCCTAAAGAAACAGTGTGTTGATCACTATAACACTCAACATTTAATAAGTTTATTTGGCAGTTTGCAGACTTGCTGGTAGCAAACTGAATACAGACTCCAGTTTGCTCTGCACGGCGCACCATTGGCCCCATTAGTAAAATAGGAAGGTTTGCCGTGTTAGTAATCATGCATTTAGCCTTTAGCTGCTAATTTAAATAAAGAATAAAAGTTCTCGGTAGTCGCTTTAGCCAGTTCATTAAAGCTAATGCCTTTAAGTTCGCTAATGTAATAAGCAACGTCTTCTACGTATGCTGGCTGATTTGTTTGCCCACGATACGGTACCGGTGCTAAATAAGGCGAGTCGGTTTCTATTAATAAGCGATCGAGTGGGTATTTTTTTTACGACTTCTTTTAGTTCTAAAGCATTTTTAAAGGTAACAATGCCGGAAATCGAAATATAAAAGCCCATGTCTATCGCTTTTTTGGCCATATCCCAGTCTTCAGTAAAACAATGCAATACGCCACCGCAATTTTCCGCTTTATGTTCACGCATTAAGTTTATGGTGTCGACACGTGCATCGCGAGTATGAATAATTAACGGCTTTTGTAATTCGTTAGCTACTTCAATATGCCCAACAAAACTGGCTTGCTGTACTGCATGTGTATCTTTTGAATAATAATAATCAAGGCCTGTTTCGCCAATAGCGACTACTTTGTTGTGCGATGCTAGGTCAATTAACTGCTGCTTGTTAAGTGCGTCTTTTTGATCAAGTGGATGTACGCCACAAGAAGCTGATACATCGTCGTAATGCTGAATTTTATCAAGCATACTCGGGAACTGATCAAGTGTTACACTTACACATAAAAAATGCTCAACCTTTTTAGCACGTGCTTTATCAAGCACTTGGTCAAGGTTTAAATCAAGTTTATCAAAATCAAGACGGTCTAAATGGCAATGCGAATCTACAATCAAAATTGGGCCTGTTTTTTACTACATGGTGTAAGTCGGATTACCGGAGTTTAACATAGTCCCCAGTAGCTTTTCGATCTTAGAATTAAGGTTTGTTTTATCATCTAAGAAAGTAATACCTATCCCTGGTGGGTTAGAGCTTTGTGCACCTTGTGGGGTGATCCACGACACTTTACCCGTCACTACATCATCTTCTAGTGCATCAGGCAAGGTAACTCTAAGTGCCAATGAGTGCCCTACTTCGTAACGCATATTAGTGGGTACAAATAAGCCACCTTTTTTTAAATAAGGCATATAACAACGATATAATTCATCTAGATCATCTATATCAACTAATAGCTCTTGCATGTTTAATCCTTTTTATGAATTACGTAATATGTGCGCTAATCGCGATACTGCAAGCGGTAAATTAAGCCCAAGGATTTTTGTGTTATTTTGCAAAAATTCACTCAGAGCCTGTTGCGCAATCTGATATGCATCAAAGCTCATGCCTTGCATTAACTGCTGCTTTAGTTGCTCACTTAAGAACAAAGTAAATATGCGAACAAGCTCAGGCTGTTTATTTATAATATCGACTAACACTTTAAAATTATGACTTTGTTTAAACTCAGTTGCAAACTTGTAAAGCATATCAATACTTTGTAACTGACTTTGCTCTTGCCAATGCTTAACTTGTAATGGTTGGCTATAAAAAAGTGGCAACCAGCTATAACCTTTAATTTGCAATGACTCAAGCCATTGCTGGGCAAGTTGTGTGTTTATTACTTTTATATCTGTTTTAGCACACCGGCTTAATATCGTGGCCGGAAGTTGTGCAGCTTGGCTTGTTGTAAGTATCAAAAATCGGCTATTACTTGGCTCTTCTAGCGTTTTTAATAATGCATTTGCTGCGGCGGTTGTCATTTTTTCACAATTTTTAATAACAACTACTTTGTTACCATTTTGCGCCGCAGAGTGATTCATAAAATCACTGATCCCGCGTATATCGTCTACGCCAATACTTTGCCCATCAACCTGCGTTAAACGTTTATCAGGGTGCGTGCCTGCAAGTGTGAGTAAACAACTTTTACAGTGGCCACACGGTGCTAAAATACTATTAGCAGCTGCTGATTGCTGTACTATATTTTGGCACAATAAGGCATTAGCTAACTGATCGCTTAACTCGAATTTACCAACGCCAATGGGTCCACAAAACAACTGTGCATGATGAAAACGTTGGCCACGAAAGCTCTGCGCTAAGCGTTGCTGTGTATCGTGTAGCCAAGGCAGTGCCATATTATTTTAGCCCTTCAAAAAATGTACGTAGTACGTTAGTTATATCGCGGTGTACTTTATCGATGTCTTGGTTTGCATCAACTGTTTTAATTGAGCTGTCGTCGTTAGCAAGCTCAAGGTAACGCATGCGAGTGCGCTGAAAAAACTCAATAGCTTCTTGCTCTATTCTATCAAGTTCGCCTCGCCCTTTTGCACGTTCAAGGCCAATAACAGGGTCAATATCAAGGTAAATAGTTAAATCGGGCTTCAATCCTTTTAATACCATTGATGATAACGACGCTAGTGTATTTGAGCTAATACCTCGTCCGCCACCTTGATATGCTTGAGATGATAAATCATGGCGATCAGCCAATATCCATTGACCTTGCTCAAGCGCAGGATTAATGACGTTATGCATTAACTGCGAACGCGCCGCATACATGATCAGCAATTCGGTTTCAAAGGCAATTTCTTCTTCATGCTCTGCTTTTACAAGTGTGCGCAGTGATTCGGCTAGTGGTGTTCCGCCTGGTTCACGTACATTTATAAAGTCGATCTGTTTTTTGTTTAAAAAATCTTGGCATAAGGAAATTGCTGTTGATTTACCAGCCCCTTCTAGCCCTTCTATTACTATAAATTTTGGTTTCATAAAATATTAATTCTTTTTATTTAATATATACGTTTTAACTGCCGCGTTATGCTGCTTTAACGTGGTTGAAAATTGGTGGCTACCATCGCCTTTTGATACAAAGTAAACATATTCACTTTGCGGCGGATTAACTGCAGCTAAAATAGCGGCTTTTGATGGCATTGCAATCGGTGTTGGCGGTAAACCATTAATTCGATACGTATTGTAAGGCGTATAATCGCGCAAATCTTTACGTTTAATATCTCCATCAAAACTCTCCCCTAAGCCATATATTACGGTTGGATCGGTTTGCAGGCGCATATTGGTGTTTAATCGATTAACAAACGCTGATGCAATTAACGGACGTTCACTAGCAAGGCCTGTTTCTTTTTCAATAATTGAAGCCATTATTAGTGCTTCGTATGCTGTTTTATAGGGTAGATTAGCAGCGCGCTGCTGCCAAGCATCATCTAATGTTTGCTGCATTTTCTGTGCTGCACGTTTTAATACACCGCTTGCCGTATCGTTATTATGATAATGGTAAGTGTCGGGGAATAACCAGCCTTCTAAGTGCATATTATTACCCAGTATTTGTGTACTTAGTTCATCACTTTTTAAATCGTTTTGTAAATTATCGGCTTTTTTAATAGCACTTAGTACTTCACGTAAGTTTTGCCCTTCAATAAGGGTAAAACTAAAACTGACTTGCTGGCCTTGATTAATTTTTTTATATTACTGATAACACTATCGGCTGTTAGCTCGTAAAGCCCCGCTTTTAAGTCGGTGAGTGTGGGATCTAATTTGGCAATTACCTGATAGCGCCAGCAACTTTCGACCCAGTTTTTAGCTTGCCATTGATGGCATAACTTATTAAAGCCAGTGCCATGCTTAACTTCAAATTGTGTGTTTTGAGCTACCTTTAACGGGCTATTTATTGTTGCTTGTAATTGCTGGTAACCAACAGCAGTGGTTATAACAGCTAAAAAGAGTACCGATAAAATAACTTTTAACACTCAGCCTCCTTGGCTAATAATTTAGTTAATAATGCGTGGCTGTCGTCTGTATTAAATACCTGTTGTTCAATACGTTTTACTGGTACTGCTCCCATTAAGCTATTACACACAAATACGGCGTCTGCTTGGATTAAGTCTTCTACTTTCACGCGTTTAAATTCAACTGGTAATTTAGCACATAACGATTGTAGGTAAACGCCCTTTATTCCGCACTCATCAAGCAGTGGCGTAAACACACACTTATTTTTAATCGCAAAAATATTAGCTGCTGAGGCTTCAATTATATTGTTATTGTAATCAAGCACTAACACATCGTCGCAGTTTTGCGTTTGCATTGCTTTTTTAACTAGTACTTGCTCAAGCCGGTTTAATGTTTTAAGACCCGCTAAATGAGGTTGTGCAGCTAATTTAATTGGGCTTATTTCGAGACTTACACCCTTTTTAGTAAGCGCACTGTAATTACTAGGGTAATCTAATACACTCAATAAAATAGTAATATTACACTCACTTGGCAGCCCATAACCACGTCCGCCTTCGCCTCGCGTTACAAGTATTTTAAGCACGTTCAGTGGTGCAGCTTTTATATACTGAGCAATTTGATTTTCAAGGCTATTAAAGTCTAACTCAGGAAAACCCAAACGCTGTGCACATTCAATCAAACGCGCTTTATGGTGAGCCCAATACTGTACTTGCCCATCAACAACTTTAGCCGTTGTAAAAAAGCCGTCACCGTAATTTAAGCCTCTGTCACACGTGCTTAAAGTGCTGTTTTGATCTACTGCTATTATTGTTTGCATTTTATTTGGCATATAAAAAAAGCCCAGTTAAACAACTGAGCTCTTATAATTTGATTCGTTGTTAAAAAAGATTATACCTTTTTAAACAGCAACGAGCCATTAGTACCACCAAAACCGAACGAGTTACACAGTGCAAAGTCTAGCTTTGCATCACGTGCAGTGTGCGCAATATAATCTAAGTCACACCCTTCGTCTGGGTTATCAAGGTTAATAGTTGGCGATACTTTTTGATCCGTTAACGATAAAATCGAAACGATTGATTCAACAGAACCCGCAGCACCTAATAAGTGACCCATCATTGATTTAGTCGAACCAACCATTACATCTTTAGCTGCATTACCAAAAATAGATTTAACAGCGGCAGTTTCGGCTTTATCGCCAGCATGCGTTGATGTGCCGTGTGCATTAATGTAGCCCACTTGCTCTGCATTTACTTGCGCATCGTTTAATGCATTTTGCATTGCAAGGGCAGCGCCTGCACCGTCTTCTGGTGGTGATGTCATATGGTACGCGTCGCCACTCATGCCAAAGCCTACAAGCTCAGCATAAATTTTAGCACCACGTGCTTTAGCATGTTCGTACTCTTCAACTACGACAACACCAGCACCGTCAGAAAGCACAAAACCATCGCGGTCTTTATCCCAAGGGCGAGAAGCCGCTTGTGGATCGTCATTGCGGGTTGATAGTGCACGTGCAGCATTAAAGCCACCCATACCAATTGGTGTACAGGCTTTTTCGGCGCCACCGGCAACCATTGCATCAGCATCGCCATAAGCAATCATACGCGCAGCATGGCCTATGTTGTGCAAACCTGTTGTACAAGCCGTTACAATAGAAATATTTGGGCCACGAAGCCCATGCATTATTGATAAATGACCTGAAATCATATTAATAATGGTAGATGGCACATAAAATGGCGATAACTTACGCGGACCACTATTTAATAGTTTAATGTGGTTTTCTTCGATAAGCGTTAAACCACCAATACCTGAACCTACAGCCACACCTATGCGTGTTGCATTTTGCTCTGTTATCTCGAGGCCAGAATCTTCAAAAGCTTGAACACCCGCTGCAATGCCGTACTGGATAAATAAATCCATTTTTTTTGCATCTTTTGGTGACATATAAGCCGATGCATCAAAGTCATTAATTAAACCAGCGAACTTTGTACCAAATTTTGATGTATCAAAGTGGGTTATTGTTTGAATACCACTTTTACCATCTAATAAGCCTTGCCAGGTTGATTGAACATCATTACCTAGCGGCGTCAACATTCCTAAGCCAGTTACGACGACTCGACGTTTAGCCACGGTTTGCCTCCAATAAGGGATATTTTTATAAGGTGGATGATCATACCCAAGCTACCTCAAAGTGCTAGTCCCAAAATAGATTAAAAACGCATAACACTAGCAAAAATAATTTTTAGTTAAGATTGGGAGTTAAGGTTTGTTTTTGAATCACGAACTTTGAGGTGGTTTGGATATATAGATTAAGGGCAGCGAATGCTGCCCTTAATTTGCGATTAATTACTCAGCGTGAGCTGTAACGTAATCGATTGCAGTTTGAACTGTAGTGATCTTTTCAGCTTCTTCATCTGGGATCTCAGTATCAAACTCTTCTTCAAGAGCCATTACTAGTTCTACAGTATCAAGAGAATCTGCACCTAAGTCATCTACGAAAGAAGATTCATTTTTAACTTCTTCTTCTTTAACACCTAGTTGTTCAATGATGATTTTCTTTACGCGTTCTTGGATATCGCTCATTCTTCTTTCCTTTATTAAAAACGCCAATGCGTTATTTTCAGATTGCGGCGTAGTTTACGCCGCATAATTCTCTGATTCAATGATTTGGCCATAAATAATTGTCTGGTCAAACCTCTGAGTGTAAGTTTTATCTTTTATCGCTTATTTTCACAGCAATTTCAAGTATGTTTAAAGCAAGTTCACAAATAATTCAATGTTTTTGAGTTAACTAACTTAACTTAATTTTATTATTTAGCCGATATTATGACTACTAAACCATGTACATCGCACCATTTACATGCAAAGTTTCGCCTGATACATACGCAGCTGCGTCAGATGCTAAATAACACACTGCAGCAGCAATTTCGTCTGGTTGACCTAAACGCCCTGCTGGAACATTGGCAAGCGTTGCTGCTTTTTGCTCATCAGTTAAATCATCAGTCATATCAGTTTGAATAAAACCAGGTGCCACTACGTTAACTGTAATACCACGAGATGCAACTTCGCGCGCCAGTGACTTAGAAAAACCAATTACGCCTGCTTTAGCCGCTGCATAATTAGCTTGTCCTGCATTACCCATAGTGCCCACTACTGAGCCAATATTGATAATACGGCCTTTCTTTTTCTTCATCATTGGACGAAGTACCGCTTTAGATAAACGAAAAATCGAGCTTAAGTTAGTGTCGATTATATCGTCCCACTCAGTCTCTTTCATACGCATTAATAGGTTGTCACGTGTGATACCTGCGTTATTAACAAGTACGTCAATATCGCCAAAATCAGCTTTTATTGCGGCAAGTGTCGCTTCAATAGATGCAGGATCCGTTACATTTAATGCATAACCTTTACCACTATCACCCAGGTACTCACTGATTTTAGCAGCGCCTGACTCGCTTGTAGCAGTGCCTGCAACTTTTGCACCTTGTGCAACTAATGTTGTTGCAATTGCTTTACCAATACCACGGCTGGCGCCAGTAATTAGGACAATTTTGCCCTCTAAAGAAAATAAATTAGACATTTTATATACTCTTATTTAGCTGCAGCGATTGAAGCGGCATCGTTTACTGAGCCACAAACCATTGCTTTATCAATTCGTTTCGCAAGCCCTGTTAATACTTTACCAGGACCAAATTCGTAGCTTTGCGTTACATCTTGCGCAACCAAGGCTTGTACTGTTTCTGTCCAGCGAACTGGGCTGTATAGTTGACGTACTAGTGCATCTTTAATTGCATCAGCGGTCGATTCAGCTTTTACATCAACATTATTAATTACATCACACTTAGGTGTATTAAATACTAAAGCGGCTAAGTCTGCTGCTAGCTTATCCGCTGCTGGCTTCATTAGTTCACAATGTGAAGGTACGCTAACCGAAAGTGGTAATGCGCGTTTAGCACCAGCATCTTTACATGCTTGTGATGCTCTATCTACTGCCGCTTTATGCCCTGCAATAACAACTTGACCAGGAGAATTGTAGTTAACTGGAGATACAACCTCACCTTGCGCTGAGGCAGCACACGCCGCTTTTATTTCTTCATCGCCTAAGCCAATAATCGCAGCCATTGAACCTACGCCTGCAGGTACAGCTTCTTGCATGTATAAACCACGGTTTTCAACAAGCTTAACAGCTTCGCTCAAGCTTAGTACGTCGCTACATACTAGTGCTGAATATTCACCTAAGCTGTGACCGGCCATAACAACGTCGGCATCTGGGTTTGCTGCAAGCCAAACACGGTAAATAGCAACACTTGCAGTTAATAATGCTGGTTGTGTACGATGAGTTTGATTTAATTTTTCTTCTGGGCCATTAAGAACTAGCTCTGCTAAGTCGTAACCCAGTGCATCTGATGCTTCTGCAAATGTTGCTTTAACAATGTCAGAACTCTCTAGTAGCTCTTGTAACATACCAACGCTTTGCGAGCCTTGACCTGGGAATAGAAGTGCAATTTTTTGTGCCATACTTTGCTCTTTTTAATTAAACAAATAAATAATGAAATACACGGCACATCAATTATTGATTAACCGCCGTGTCTTTAGAATGTGTTTTTTCGAAAATAGCGGCTATTTTATCAGGAAGTTGACGTTCAACCTCCTTTACCGCTTCATCAATTGCTGCTTGAAATGCTTTAGCTGACGCATTTCCATGACTTTTAACGACAATACCGCGCAATCCTACCAGAGAAGCACCGTTATACTGGTCGGGGTTCACCCTTTTATAGAGTTTTTTTATTATTGGACGCAATATAAACGCCATACATTTATATAAAAGGTGCTTTTCGAGCGCAACTGTAAACTTATTCATAATAAGCTTGGCAATGCCTTCGCATGTTTTAAGTGCAACGTTACCCACAAAACCTTCGCATACAATAACATCAGCCTTGCCAGAAAAAATATCGCTTCCTTCGCTATAACCAATGTAATTAATATGTGGGCTTTGCTGCATTAATTGTGCAGCCTGTTTAATATCATCGTGACCTTTAATATCCTCAGCGCCAATATTTAATAAGCTAACGCGAGGGTTATCGCAGCCAAGTGCTTGGCCAGCAACTACAGAGCCCATAATGCCAAACTGATACAGCATTTGCGCATCGCAATGCACATTAGCACCTAAGTCGAGTAAATATACTGGGTTTTTAAGCTCTGTAGGAACGGATGAAATGAGTGCAGCACGTTTTACACCTGGCAGCATTTTTAGCACATAGTGAGCCATAAAAAATAGCGCACCAGTATTACCTGAACTAACACACGCTTGAGCTTCGCCTGACTTAACTAAATCAAGGGCAACACGCATAGATGAATCTTTTTTTGAACGCACAGCAATTGCAGGTTCACAAGCATTAGTGACTATTTCACTACAGTGACGAATTATGAGTCTAGGATGAGGTAAGGAATCGAGGGATTCGAGTTCTTTAGATATAACGTCTTCATTGCCACATAAAATGAGAGTTAAATTGGCATGAGCGTTTACTGCGTGAACGGCAGCAGGAATAGATGAACGGGGGCCGTAATCGCCCCCCATCATATCTAACGCTATGGTTAGATCATTCAGCATATAAGTAATCTCTTATTTAGAAATTACTTGAACGCCTTTGTAGTAACCATCTGCAGTCACATGGTGACGACGATGAGTCTCACCAGATGTTTGATCTACAGTTAAAGTTGGACCACTGATCGCATCGTGTGAACGGCGCATGCCGCGTCTTGCACGAGACTTTTTGCTTTTTTGTACAGCCATAGTCTTCTCCTAAGAATCTTTCTTAAGTTGTTTCAAAATATCAAATGGATTAGGTTTATCATCTTCCGCCTTTAAAACACCAAAGCTGGCAGGCTTTGCTGAATAACTGCATGAAGCTTCGTTGTGGGTAGCTACTAATGGAATTGCTAAAATTAGTTCGTCTTCAATTAAATCAAAAACGTTAACTTCACCATTTTCATCAAGCGCTACTTCATCGTAGTCTTCTGGAAAAATATCTAACTCTGTATCTTCACCTACTGGTGAATATGCAAAGTCTTGAACCAAATCCAACCCTAAATCACCATTACAACGTTGACAAATGACAGTAACGTGTGTGGACAAATTGCCTCTAATCACAGCGAAACCTTGATCATCATTCTTGCAATGTATTTTTACCGCTATTTCACCTACTTCTTCCTGCACAACTTTCTCTAAACGAGTAAGTTTTTCAAGCGGTACAATTCCGTCATACTTTAAACGGTGCTGCGCTGCTTTGCCTGGATGAAGAGTGATGGGAATTTTCACCTTTTGCATAGGGGCTGCATCATATAGATAGTTAGTTTGTTAGTCAAAGTAAAAAACCATTTTTACTTGGTTTTTAACGTGTTTTACTCTCGGATCTGATTTATCCTAACTCAATCTGAATTATCTTAGGGAAACAGTCCGTGAAGCACCCACTTATTTTAGCGTCAAGCTCGCCTTTTAGGCAGTCTTTATTACAAAAATTTAATTTACCATTTGATACATTTTCACCAGACGTTGACGAGTCAGCACTTGAATGCGAAACACCTACCGAACTGGTTAAGCGTTTAAGTGAATTAAAAGCCTCTGCAGCTAATAAACACTTTAACAAAGGGTTAGCTATTGGATCAGACCAAGTCGCTGTGTTTAACAATCAAATTTTAGGTAAACCACACAATAAACAAAATGCCGTAAAACAACTAAATTTATTTAGCGGGAATACTGTAACATTTTTAACTGGGCTTTGTGTTTACGATATTGCAACTGGCACTAAAAAAACCTGTGTTGAACCGTTTAATGTGACGTTTAAAACACTCAGTGATGCACAAATTAGTGCTTATTGCGACGCAGAGCAGCCATATAACTGTGCTGGCAGTTTTAAAAGTGAAGGGTTAGGTATTTGTTTATTTGAAAAGTTAAGCGGAAACGATCCTAATAGCTTAATTGGGTTGCCACTAATTAAACTCAGCCAATTACTGGCTGAGTCTGGTATTGATGTACTTACCGCTCAAAACAAGTTCTAGTTAAATAAATTAGCCAAGCAAAACCTGTTGCAGTTGCAGATAATTATCTACCGTTGCAACAGGGCTAAGCTTATTTAGTTGCTGTGCGTTGTGCACCCCCATGGTTACACCAATTCTATCCATGCCAGCAGCTTTTGCCATTGTCATGTCTATTTGAGTATCACCAATCATTACGGCCTCTTGAGCGCTTATGCCAAGTTCTTCAAGTAATTGATACAGCATATCTGGAGAAGGCTTTGATTGCGCTTCGTCACTTGTGCGTGTTGCACTAAAAAAATGTCTAAGTTGGCTTTGATCAAGCAAACGCTCTAATCCATCCCTACCTTTACCTGTGGCAACAGCTAAAACAGCACCTTGCTTTTTTAAAGCAGTTAAAACGCTGACAACATTAGCAAATACAGGAGTTGGCGTGGTATCAACACTATATTGGTGTTTATACCCTTTAATTAGCGCTTGATGCTGCGCGGTATCATCAGGAAATAAAACATCAATTGCTTTTTCAAGCGACATACCAATAATATTTTTAATTGCTAAATCACTTGGTGACACTAAATTAAGTGACTCAGCACTACTACGAATACAGTTAACTATTTTAGTGACTGAATCCATAACGGTGCCATCCCAATCAAAAATGACGAGCTTATATTTTTTAATTGGCGTCACTGCAATCACTGTTTTGCGTCTCGTAATTTTAGTAATGTATTTTTAAGCGTTTTATCAAGGGGCGCTTCAATACGCATCGTTGTTTCGTTTTTAGGATGATAAAAACTTAAATCGTGTGCATGTAAAAATAATCGGTTTAAGCCAACTTTACGCATAGATTCATCAAACCCTTGATCGCCGTATTTATCATCACACGCTATTGGATGACCTTTACACTGCGTGTGCACACGAATTTGGTGTGTACGACCTGTAACAGGCGACGCTTGTACAAGCGAGCAATCATTAAAACGTTCAAGTACTTTAAAACGCGTATGCGAAGGCTTGCCCTCAGTGTTATCTACACGTACTACGCGTTCACCCGATTTAAGCGTATTTTTACGCAGCCCTTCGGTTACATTTTTAGTTTTAGAGTCCCACTGCCCTTCAACTAGCGCCCAATAATTTTTTTCCATTGTTTTTTCACGAAGCTGTTCATGCAATGCTGTTAACACCGAACGACGTTTTGCTATAAGTAAACAACCCGATGTATCACGGTCAAGCCTGTGAACTAGCTCAAGACTGCGCTCCTCTGGGCGAAGCGCGCGCAAAGCTTCAATTAAACCATAACTTAAACCACTGCCACCATGAACAGCCATGCCTGAAGGTTTATTTATAACGATAAGGTATTTATCTTCAAATAAGATATCGTTTTCAAGGCGAGTTACTTTATCTAGTTTTGATGGTACAAACTCTTCACGCTCAGCAACTCTAATAGGTGCAATACGAAGCACATCGTCAAGCTGTAGTTTATATACAGGCTTAATACGCTTTTTATTAACGCGTACCTCACCTTTGCGCAAAAGTTTATAAATAGCGCTTTTAGGCACCCCTTTTAAATGGGTAATAAGAAAGTTATCAATACGCTGACCTAAATGGTCTTCATTGATCGTGACATAAGTTACTTGTAAGTCGTTTTTTTCTGACATTGCCTAATCACTAATTTAAGTAAAATAATTTAGTTGCTAACACTGTAATAATAGTGGGATAATCAGCAGCGCAAATATTTAGTATTTGCAAATAACAACGGTGCTTTTTAACACATTAAAACATTCGTGATGCACATTCTGGGTAGCCGATCATACAGATCCGAGTTAAGTTTTCCAAAGCTTTTATACATACCTAGTCAACACGTGCGATCAATTAACGGCAATGCGCGTAATATATTGCTGGTTAAGTTTGAACATGAAGTGGTTTTTAATGCGATTGAGAAAGCAATGAACAGATAATTTGTCTGATAGTGACGACGTAAAAACACGTCGTTCAGCATTTGCTCAATTATTGTAGTACCGTACAGCAGCTTATTTAGAACTAAAAAAATCTAATAAATAAGCGTTCATTAACATTGGTAGCAACTTTTGCTCTTAAAATGGATATTAGTGATACATAAATATGTATTACTCACCAACTTAATGAGCCCTACGCACCTAATATGAATGACATTTAGTAAGATTGATATGACAGGCCAACTTCTGGGTAAAACATGTAAACGTAGCTGAAAAGCCGACTGTTTTAACACCATTTAGAATTTAATAACGGTAATACACGTTATTGTTTGCCAGCATTTAAAATACTGCGTACGAAAATACAGAGCCGTTCCGTTAAAGACCCAGTCGTGAGGCTGCACATTCTAAAAATAGGAACAACTGAACAGGCGATAAAAACATCGTCATGTCAGCGACATAAATAAGTAGAGTAACAATATGAAACGTATGCTAATCAATGCAACGCAGCAAGAAGAAATGCGCGTAGCACTGGTTGATGGCCAGCGCCTATATGATTTAGATATAGAAAGCCCAGGTCACGAACAGAAAAAAGCCAATATTTATAAAGGCAAAATAACCCGCATTGAACCATCTCTTGAAGCAGCATTTGTTGAATACGGTGCTGATCGACATGGTTTCCTCCCTTTAAAAGAAATAGCCCGTACTTACTTCCCTGCAGGTTACACTTTTCATGGTCGTCCGAATATTCGCGACGTAATCAAAGAAGGTCAAGAAGTAATAGTACAAGTTGATAAAGAAGAACGAGGCCAAAAAGGCGCAGCGTTAACTACTTTTATCAGCGTTGCTGGTAGTTACTTAGTTCTAATGCCTAACAATCCTCGTGCCGGTGGCATTTCTCGCCGTATTGAAGGTGATGAGCGCACTGAACTTAAAGAAGCACTAGGTCGTTTAGAATTACCTAAAGGTATGGGCTTAATTGTTCGTACTGCTGGTGTTGGTAAGTCATTTGAAGAACTTAACTACGATTTAAAAGCATTATTAGTACACTGGGAGGCTATTGGCCAAGCAGCCGACAGTGCTAAAGCGCCTTTTTTAATACACCAAGAAAGTAACGTAATATTTCGCGCCATTCGCGATTATTTACGTCGCGACATTGGTGAGATATTAATTGATAAACCACGTGTTTTTGAAGAAGCTAAAGCGCACATTGAGCGTTTTCGTCCTGATTTCATGAGCCGCGTTAAGCTTTATCAAGGCGATACGCCATTATTTACACATTATCAAATTGAAAGCCAAATCGAGTCAGCGTTTCAGCGTGAAGTGCGTCTTCCATCTGGTGGTTCAATAGTTATTGACCCTACTGAAGCATTAACATCTATCGATATTAACTCGTCTAAAGCAACAAAAGGCGGTGATATTGAGGAAACAGCACTAAATACTAACTTAGAAGCTGCTGATGAAATTGCACGTCAGTTACGTCTTCGTGACCTAGGTGGTTTGATTGTAATCGACTTTATCGATATGACCCCTCCACGTCATCAACGTGAAGTAGAAAATCGCTTAAAAGATGCTGCTCGCCCAGATCGTGCTCGTGTTCAAATTGGCAAAATCTCACGCTTTGGTTTACTTGAAATGTCGCGTCAGCGCTTGCGTCCTTCATTAGGTGAAGCAAGCCAAGGCCCATGCCCTCGCTGTAGCGGACAAGGGACTATTCGTTCTAACGAATCAATCGCACTTTCTATTCTTCGCTTAATTGAAGAAGAAGCAATAAAAGACAATACGACACAAGTAAATGCACAAGTGCCTGTTGCTGTTGCCGCTTATTTGTTAAATGAGCAACGACGTAGTGTACATCGTATTGAAAAACATCATAAATGTGATGTAGTGATTATTCCTAATCAACATATGGAAACACCACATTACGAAGTTATGCGTTTACGTAAAGACGAAACACTTGAAACGGTAAGTTACGGACAAGTTATTGCGCCTGAGCCTGAAGTATTTGAGATGTCTAAATCTCCAAGTACTCCAGTACGTGAAGAACCAATGCTAAAAGGTGTAGTAATGCCTTCTACACCAGCTCCACAAGCAGCGCCTGCACAAACAGCTAAGCCAGTGACCAATGAGACTAAAGCTAATGGTGGCTTATTTACAGCAATCACTAAGTGGTTTAAGTCGTTATTTGCTACTGAAACGGTAGAAGAGAAAAAAGAAGCCGCTGAAAAGCAGCAAGAAGAAGCACGTAATAACCGCAGAGGTAACGATAACCGCCGTCGAAATAACAATCAACGTCGTCGAAATAATCCTCGCACTAAGCCTCGTGCTGAACGCAGCAATACTGATCAAGATGAAGCTAAAACTGATTCACCAGTAACTAACGAGAACCAGGAAAGAAACGAAAATCGCAACAAGCGCCGTCGTAATCCTAACTCTCGTAAGCGCCCAGAGCATAAAAACCAAGAAAAAGATCAAGTTAAAACTGAAGCCCCTGCAAAGGCGGAAGTAGAAACTGATTCTAAACCAGCACAAGCTGCAGAGCCTAAAGAGCAGAAGCCTAAAGTTCGCCGTCAACGACGTAATTTACGTAAAAAAGTACGTTTACAAGACGAAAATGCTGAACAAGCAAAAACAGTAGATAAAATAACAGAACAAACTGTGGTAAGTGATGAAAAACCACAAGTTAAAGAGCAAGTTACGCCTACTGTAGAAAAGCAAACGCAAGCTCCAGCAGAAAAAACAGCGCATATTAAAGAAGAGAAAGTTGACGTTGTTGATTCTAACGATGAAACATCTGCATCTGATGAAGAACAAGAGCAAACACGTACACGTTCACGCCGCTCTCCTCGTCATCTTCGTGCATCTGGTCAACGTCGCCGCCGACCAGAAGGTGAAGGTTCTGAAAACAAATCAGACGAAACACCTGCATTTGTACCAGTAGCAGATCAAGCTGCAGCTGAGTATGAAGCTGAACTTAAAGCTAAATCGCAAGAAACCGCTGTTGATGCTTCTGAAAAAGTTGAACAAGCATTTGCTGTAGAAGACTTGGCTAAAGTTGAAGCGGTTAAAGAATCAGCTGAAGTTGAAGCGCCTGTAGTGACTGAGCAACCCGCTAAAGTTGAAGCACCTGCAGTGACTGAGCAACCCG